>CAZAHQ010000759.1:0-1884 GCA_964484415.1 uncultured Acidobacteriota bacterium
CGTGGAGCCCGGAACCGAGGTGCAACTCAGCCGCTTCGTCGTCGATCACCCCAACGACCTCACCGGCTTCGCCCTCGATCTAAACCCCGACGGGTTGCCGCTGCGCCACCCCGCCACGCTCACGATGACGTTGCCGCCCGGTGTCGATAGCGCGCAACTGGAGATCGCGGTTTACGACAGCAGCACCAAAGCGTGGGTCGGCGAACTCAACCAACGAGCTACTGTCGATGGGCGCGCGTTGGTCGCACAGATCACTCACTTTTCGTTGCGCCGTATTCGCATTCGACCGGGGATGCGGTTCCCCAGTCAACTGCCCGATCCCCGCGCGACCGTCCGACTCGAGTCCGATCCCGGGAGTTTCTTCGAGCGTTACGTGCAGGGGCGATGGCAAGCGGCACCACGAGCGTCAGCCTCGTATCGCGAGTTGGTAGCGATGGGGCGCAGCGGTCGACTCGATCTGATCCGCAGCGGCCGCCTGCGCGCCATCGCGGCACCGCATAGCGGTGCTTCCGTATGGCGTGATAGCGAGGCGCTCGCGAGCCTCCCGCCAGGGTCACCGTTGGCTCGAACCGGCTGGGTTCGCATCGAGCGCCTCGATGGTGCTGGGCAGCCGACCGGCCGCAGCATCCTCGCCGAAGTGCGCGGCACCGGACCGAATCGCCAAGCTCAACAGGCGGGCGTCGAGGTCGAGCTGAGTCGCACCGCACTGGAGCAACTAGGGTTTCAAAACGGCGTTGATTTCGGCGTCGATCCAGCCCAACCGGAGCGCACGTTCATGCTGATCCCCGCGGGGCCAGGGCTGAAAGCGCTCGACTATTTGCCGATTCGACTCACTTCGGTTCCAGCTCCGGTACCATCGCGCGCGTCATGACGCCGACCGAATCCGACCACACACTCCCCCCACCACCTTTCCCTGACGTTCCTGACGGCGACTGCACGTTCGACCTTATGCTCGGGGATGTCCGCGTCCGCGTGCAGGACCTGCCGACCGCTTGGGATCCCTACATCGAGACGGAATTCCACCTTTTCGCACAGCCCCCGGACCGCGCTGCGACCCCCGATCTCACGCTGAGCTGTCGCTACGAAGAGCGGGCGCCCGTGATTCCTGTGCTCGGTGCGGGACAGTCGACTCAACTGACGATCCGTCGTGACGGACCGGACCGCTACAGCTTGGCCTCGCATTGGCACGAAGCGACGATCGATCTATCCACACGGCGCGGAACTCTCACGCTGGTGAGTCGCCAGTGGATCCAGTTTCGGATGTCGCTCGAGAACGCGCTGCGCGTCGCCTTCCAGTTGGTGTTGATCGAGCGCGGTTTGTTCCTGATGCACACCGCCGCGATCGTCGATGGCTCGCGTGCATTTCTGTTCTTCGGGCACTCCGGCGCCGGCAAGAGCACGGCCACCCGATTCTCCGCGCCCCGCCCGGCACTCTCGGATGACATGGTCTTGGTGGACTTGCGCGGTAGTACGCCAACCGCGGAAGCGGTGCCGTTCTATGGAGCGATGCCGCGCGCGCTGCGGCATGCAGGACGCTATCCGATCGCGGCGGCGCTGCGCTTGCGACAAGCCCCGGATGATCGGCTGGAACGGCTCAGCCTGGCGCGCGCGGTCGCAACCGTCGGCGGCAGCGTGCCGTTCGTGCACGAGTTCGGGGTTACGCACGAAGGGCTCACGGCATTGGTCGCACGATTCTGCTCGCACGTGCCGATCTACGATTTGCACTTCACCAAGAGCGCACGCTTTTGGGACGCGTTGAACCGCGAATTCCCGGTCTAGATGCCGGGGCCGAAACCGAGCTGTGCGCGATAGTCTCGCAGCCACGTCGTTCCTCTGGAGAGTCGTTCGCGCACGACGGTCTGAGGATCGGTGTTGAGGTCAAGA
>CAZAHQ010000760.1:0-1880 GCA_964484415.1 uncultured Acidobacteriota bacterium
CGGGCGCGATCAAACGCGACCCGATCGACTGAGGTAAGGAACCGCCGATGACCAAAGGACTGATCGGCAGAAAAATCGGCATGACGCAGGTGTTCCTGGAAGACGGGACCTGTGAGCCGGTGACTGTCATCGCCGCCGGGCCCTGTGTGGTGGTGCAGCGTAAGACCGCCGAACGCGACGGCTATGAAGCGGCGCAGTTGGGCTTGGTCGATCCGCAGCCGCTACGCAAACCGACCCGCGCCATGACCGGCCATTTCAAGAATGCCGGAGTGCCAGCCACGCGCGCGACCCGCGAGTTCGAGATTGCCGATGGCGCCGACCCCAAGCCGGGTGACACCGTTACCTGCGACTTGTTCAAAGCCGGCGATGTCGTTCAACTCGTCGGCACCAGCAAGGGTCGCGGTTTCCAGGGTGTCATCAAGCGTCACCATTACCACGGCGGTGGTGCGGCTCACGGTTCGATGTTCCATCGCGCTCCCGGTTCGTTGGGTCAGTCCTCCGATCCGTCGCGCGTCTACCCCGGCGTTCGTCTACCTGGTCACATGGGTTCGGCCCGAATCACCGTGAAGGGCGTAACCGTGGTCAAGGTCGACACCGAACGCAATCTGCTGTTGGTCCGCGGTGGCGTCCCCGGCGCGCTCGGCTCGCTGGTGGTCATCGAATCTCCGCCCGCCGGCGCTCCCAAGAAGAGGAAGTGAGCGATGGCAAACCTCGCTGTCATCAACCTCAAACGTCAGGAAGTCGGCAAGGTCGACCTTCCCGACGCTGTTTTCGCGTACCCCGACAAACGCCACTTGATGTTCGAAGCAGTGCGGCACTTCAGGGCGTGCGCACGGGCCGGGACTCACAAGGCCAAGAATCGCTCCGAGATCAGCGGCGGTGGAAAGAAGCCGTGGAAGCAGAAAGGCACAGGGCGTGCGCGTGTCGGTTCGACCCGTTCACCCTTGTGGCGTCACGGTGGAACGATCTTCGGACCGGTACCCCGTGACTACTCGTATGACTTTCCCAAGAAGGCTCGTCGACGCGCCTTGGCATCGGCCCTTTCCGCCAAGCTTCGTGAGGCGAAGCTGACGGTTATCGACGCACTCGCCTTGGCGCAGCCCAAGACCAAACAGTTGCAGGGACTCGTGCGCCAGGAGTTGGGGCTGACCGGCAAGGTCTTGTTGGTGTTCGATGGAGAACAGCCCAACTTCGATCGCGCCGCACGCAATCATCCGCAGATCTGCGCGCTGCGCAGCCTGCAGGTCCATGCGTATCACGTCCTCAACAGCGATCACGTGGTGCTCAGCCGAGCTGCTGCCGAGCAACTCGGGGAGGTTTTGGGCCGATGAGCGCGATCAATCCGTACGACATCGTCCGACGCCCGCGCCTGACCGAGAAGTCGACGCGAATTCGCGAACAAGCGGCTCGCTGGACTCAGAGCGGCGAAACGTTCGTCTTCGACGTCGATCCGCGAGCCAACAAGATCCAGATCGCTGAGGCGGTAGAGAAGCTGTTCGGCGTCGACGTGCTGCATGTGCGCACGCTCAACGTCAAGGGCAAGACCCGTCGTTACGGGCGGTACTCGGGCGTCAAGTCCGATCGCAAGAAAGCCTACGTAACGCTCAAGCCGGGCAGCAAGACCATCGACTACTTGGAAGGCTGATCCATGCCGATAAAGAAGTTCAAGCCGACATCCCCCGGCCGCAGGCAAATGGAGGTCCTGATCTCGCCCGAGATCACGACCGACCGTCCCTACAAGCCGTTGGTCGAGCCCAAGTACAAGACGGGCGGCCGCAACTATCTCGGTCATGTCACGGTCTGGTCGCGCGGTGGTGGGCACAAGAAGGCCTACCGCGTGATCGATTTCAAAGGTGTCAAGGACGGAATCCCCGGCAGGG
>CAZAHQ010000761.1:0-1879 GCA_964484415.1 uncultured Acidobacteriota bacterium
GCAGCAAGGTCCAGATGTCGACCGTGCTGCCGATGTCCGCGTAGCCAAAGACATCTTCGCCCTCAGCGAAGTATCCCGGTTCCATCAAGACACCGTCATCGAAGGTGAGCACGCCAGTTTCGCGCTCGACATAGAGCTCGATCATGATCCCGAGCTTGTACAGGCTGGCCGATTCCATTGGCTCCGCGCCGTTGACATCGACGATCACTTCACCATCCGGCAGCGCGATGACGACCTCTGCAAACCCTGGAGCGTTGGCAACCAGATCGTTGACGAATGCCTGCAACTCTTCGGGGGTGATCGATAGGGTTGCGCTCGATTCAGGCACCGGATTGGACGTTGACTGCGTTTCAGTGGGCACCTCTGGCGGGACCTGGGTCGGCACCGCAACAGACGCAGTGGTGGCAACGGCGGTCGTCGCGGTGGAATCGGGATAGACGATCAGAACGGTCGGGGTCGGTTCGACCGCGCCCGATGCTCCCGGCGGAGCCGCCGAGCCTTTCGAGCCGCACGCGCTCAACAGCGACGAGATGACGATTGCTGTGACACCGAGGCAGAGCAACGACCGTGCGCGGGATCGGCCATGGTCGCTGAACTGAACTAACATCGGCCGATCTCTATCAGGTTTCGGGCATTCCCGGCCAGGTGCATGGACAGTGCGCGAGCGGCGTCCTGCGCCAGCACGAACAAGAGTACGTACGGGTTGAAGAGGATACCATGTTCGGTGGTGCCGCCAAGTCAATCTACTGAGGATCATGCCGGCCAACGCGCCTGGAGTTGGCGTCCGCGCTGCCGGTGGGTCATACTCGCACGGTCGGCGCACGGCGTGTGGCCGGGATCGACCGCGGCAGGTTGGGGAAGCAGTGGCAGTCGTTCAAAATGCAGTAGAGCTTGTCCGCTACCGCAGTCTGCTGTCGAATCTGGTGGCCAAGGACCTGAAGGTCCGCTACAAGAATTCGATCCTCGGTTTCTTCTGGTCATTGCTCAATCCGCTCTTGATGATGCTCGTGTTCACCTTTGTCTTTACGCAGTTGCTGGGTGAGACGATCGAACACTTTCCCGTCTTTGTACTGATCGGCCTGCTCTCCTGGAACTGGACGGCAGCGACCGTGGCCGGCGGGACCACTGCCTTACTCGACAACGCACCTCTGATCAATAAGGTCTATTTCCCCAGAATGGTTCTGCCGATTTCGATCGTCTTTTCAAACGGGATCAACTACCTGCTGTCGTTTCCGGTCGTCTTCCTGTTCATGCTGATCTACCGTATGGAGTTCACCCCGTGGCTGCTCTATCTCCCGGTCATCGTGATGGTGCAGGCGACGTTTCTGATCGGGCTGGTGCTGATCCTCTCTGCGCTTTACGTCAACTTCCGCGACACGATTGTGCTGGTTGAGGTTGGGTTGACCGCCTGGTTCTTCATGACGCCGATCTTCTATCGCGTCGAGGATGTCGTGCCGGACCTCGTTTCCTGGATGTACTGGCTGAACCCGATGGCGTCGATCGTCGCGGAACTGCACACGATCCTCTACTATGGCGGCGTCCCGGACCCGTTGTTCATGGCGCGCGCCTTCACCACCTCGCTGATTCTCGTTGCCCTGGGCTGGATGATGTTCACTCGCGTTAGCCGCCATCTTGGAGAGCACCTGTAATGGCCGCGTTTGGCACGTCGGGCCGCGATGACTATGCCGTTGAGTTCCGTGATGTATCGCGCCGGTTCGTGCTGCATCACGAACATCGCTCGTCCTTTCAGGATTGGTTCATCGGTCTGATCCGTCCTCGTGGTGCTGCCGAGGAGTTCTGGGCGCTGCGCGAGGTGACATTCGGGGTGCGGCGTGGGGAAACGCTTGGGGTGATCGGCCGCAACGGTGCCGGCAAGAGC
>CAZAHQ010000762.1:0-1872 GCA_964484415.1 uncultured Acidobacteriota bacterium
CGGTCCTGGCGCAGTATCTCCGCGTGAACTGCGAGGTGCTGATACCGAGCCCGGCGGCCACGCGCCGCCGGTCTTCCAGGTTCACGAACACAAAACCCATCTGCCCGTGGGAGACACAGCACTTCCCGCTTCCCTGGCACTCCCATCGCAGTCCTTCCGCATACCACGGGGTTGCGGAAGGCAACAGCGCCGCACCCTTCATCGATGCTCCCGCAAGGCCCACGCGACACCGACAATCACGAGCAACGCTCCCAGCCCCATCCGCAGGGTGAACGGTTCATTCAGTACCAGCGCGCCTAGAGTCACAGCCACCACCGGGGTGCCATAGGCGATCAGCGCCATGCTGCGGGCCGCGAATCGGGTCAGCAACCAAAAATACAACCCGAACGTCACGGCCGAGCCGAATACCGCCAGATACAGAAGCGCTCCTACCGAGCGCACATTCCAGACAACGGTCTGTGTGCTCTCCAGCATCGATGCCAGCAACCCTGTCGAGACGGCACCGACCAACATCGAGACCACCGTGAGCGGCAGCGGCGGATAGCCGGTACCCCATTTCTTGACCGAGACGGCTGCCAGTGCCGATACCAGCGGCGAGAGCAAGAGAATCACCGAACCGGTCGCCGCGCGGGCTCCGAGCAACCCTCGCAGGTCCTCCGAGAACACCACCGCGATCCCGAGAAAACCGACCAAGCCGGCGAGGACACCGCGCCGCGAGATCCGCTCCGACGGCAAGACCAGGTGAGCAAACAGCATCACGAGCAGCGGGTACGTCGCGAAGATCACCGCGCCGAGCCCCGACGGGACCCACTGTTCGCACCAGTAGACAACCGAGTAGCTCGCGGTGAAGAGCAACAACCCATTGGCCAAACACAACGCCCAAAAAGCGCGATCGCGCGGATAGCGCTGCCCGAGTCGCGCTGCCAACGGCATCAGCAGCAGCCCAGCCAGCGAGAATCGCAAACAGATGCCGGTCAGCGGCGGCATCCCATCAAGGCCGATTCGGATCGCACCCCAGGTCGTGCCCCACAACAGCGTCATGGTCGCGATCGCCGCTCGAACGCGCACTCTGTCGTTCATGCAGGCAGCGCGCGGAGAGGTCGATGTTCGAACGCTGCGCGTGATCCGCGGATCGTCGGCTCAGGCCTCTGCGACGCGAGGGGTTGGCGATACTCACGACGCGACATGCGGCGAAGTCTACCGGCAATCCGGCGGTGCGATTGCGGCCGCGCATGTCGCTGCGTACCATCGCGCAGCCGCCGGTGACGCCTGCTTGCCAGAATGGCGGGGTAAACGAGGAGACGTGACGACCCTAGCAACTCCCTTGGCCGCGGGTGCCAGTGTGTGGCAGTTGGTGATGGACGCCGGTCCGGTCGGCAAGTTGGTGCTCACCGCTCTGGTGATTGCCTCGATCGTCACCTGGGCTTTGATCGTCGAGCGCTCGCGTACATTCCGACGTGCCGGTCAGGAGACCAAGGCGTTTCTTGCCAGGTTTCGAGGCGGGGCCCGATTGGCCGACCTGGCCGATGTCTCCAAACCGATGAACCACTCCCCCGTTGCGGCGCTGTTCAAGTCCGCGTTTCACGAGGTGAGCCAAAACTCGATCGAAGGCGCGGGTGGACGAACCCTCGATGAGGATTCGATCGAGGATGTTGAACGGATGATCGCCCGCACGGCAGCCGCTCGCACGCGCGAGATGGAACGTTCGCTGACGTTTCTGGCGACGGTGGCCAGCACGTCTCCGTTCGTCGGGCTGTTTGGAACGGTCTGGGGAATCATGGACGCCTTTGCTCGGATCGGAACGAGCGGCGCGGCCAGCATCGAGAGCTACGCCCCTGGAATCGCCGAAGCACTGGTCGCCACCGCAGCCGG
>CAZAHQ010000763.1:0-1872 GCA_964484415.1 uncultured Acidobacteriota bacterium
TGTTGCCTGCCTGTCTCAACATCTTGATGAAGACGTCTTCGGGGATCGACGATCACCGAGGACAGGACGGCCCTCGCGATGCGGATCTGGTACGCGTAGAGGTTGTACCCGAATTCCTGCTGGCAGAAGAGAACGAACGCCCGGAGCGTGTTCTCAAGCGTGGCTTTTCTTCGCGCCGGTGTCAGCGTTTGAATCGTCGTCAGCGATCGCAGTGTCGCCCGACATCATCGCCTTGGCAAGCTTGGCCGCGCCGTCTTCAGGGAAACAAACGGTGCTGTCCTTCTACTCCGCCCAATCCTTGAAGTTGTTGGAGAGCGAGAAGATGACGCCGCGCATCGGGATCGAACAGCCGTTCTGACGCGTAATTCTCTATCCGGGTCTTCGCCAGCGTGATCGTGTCAAGAAACTCGTCGCGATCTTCGCAGTTCAGGAGGGTCTGACGGTTCGTTCCGTGCCAGAGAGCGAGACCCGTGAAGGTATACGGACGTCGGAGCTTCAACTCGCCAGACTTAATCATGCAGCCCCGAGTTCTTGGAGCTTCGCGGCACTGCGAACAGATGAAGCGACGCTTGTTGACGCGATTGTCTTCGTCGTCCAACTCTTCGTAGACGTCTTTGACGGTCTCGGCGTGAACGAAAACGCGAGTATCCTCCTCGCGATTCATCTCCTTGAAATACGCGGCGATATTCGCTTCGAGATCCGCGACGCTTTTAGACTTCAGCGGTCGGCCGCCGGGGTGTTTCTCTTCAGCCATGCCCGGAGCGTAGCACGATCCGGAACCTTCCGCGACCGTTTCGTGTCCTACCTCGGAATCGGTAGAATGCCGGGAAAGGAGAATTGCCGTGGCCGGTATGTCAAAGATGGATATCAAGAAGCTCGTCAACCGATACATCGGCGTGACTGGCGGGTACCTCGGCAACTTCAGTTACCGCACGCACGCGGACTTCTATCCGGAGTACTGCGGCCTCGACATCGATCCCAACCAGTACGAGGGAACGACCCGGGTCCGCTTCGAGACAATCCTCGAAACCTCGCCGCCGCACATCCAGGCGAAGATCGTCAGGGGGATTCTTCAGTGCTTCCCGCCCGGCGACGGCAATGCAACGATGGCGCTGCTCCACAAGGAGTTCACGCAGCTCGCCGACCAACTTGAAAGCAGCTCTTCGGTTGCCTTCGTCGCGACGAGCATCACCAGCGATGTGGTGGAACGGGCCATCAACGACGCCGAGACCCTGATCCGTACGCGCGGGGCGACGAGCGGCGTCGACCGGCTGCACACCGCCTTGCACGGCTATCTCCGCAAGACGTGCGTGGACGCCGCTATCGCCTTCGACGACGGCGCCACGATGACCACCCTCTTCAAGCGCATCCGCGCGGATCATCCGGCGTTCCAGGAAGATGGACCGCGGGCGCAGGACATCACACAGATCATGCGGGCCATGAGTTCGATCATGGACGCCCTGAATCCGCTGCGGAACAACGCGAGCGTCGCGCACCCGAACGAGATCCTGCTCGACGAGCCGGAAGCGATGCTCGCCATCAACGCGGCGCGGACGATCCTGCACTATCTCGACGCGAAGGTGTTGAAACACCGCAACGACGTAGCGAAGAAGAAAACCGCGCCGGTGGCGGCTCTGGACGACGCCGGAATGCCGTTCTGATTCGAAAGAAGAGAGCTTTACGCCTCTGCTTTCTTGACGTCCGCGGCACTGGCTTTCACGCAGTCCGCCCTGTCCGTCAGCACGAGGGTGTCGCTCACGGTCGCGTACAAGGTCTTCAGCCACCGCAACACGCTGTCTCCGGTTGCTTCGTCCCAGTTGAACTGCATGTGGCCGATGTCTTCGTGACGCGCAATTTCCTGCGCGCCATTGC
>CAZAHQ010000764.1:0-1868 GCA_964484415.1 uncultured Acidobacteriota bacterium
TCCTGTACTACGACGGCCAAGACCACCCCGACAGCCCCCTTCGATGCACAGTGGAGGCGGGCGAGCAGCGATGTGAGAGCGACGCTCGCGTGACCGTTCCGAAGGACAGCACCGTCTGGATTCGCGCCTTCAACACCGGCACCACCGAGCCGGACTACGCAGAGGTTGGCTGGCGGGCGGTCCTGCCTTAAGGCCGACGCATCTTCTCGCCCGTAGAGGAGAGCGGGCGCTCTAGGCTGTCGGAGTAGGCGATGTCGGAGGAGAACGTGGAACTTGCTCGGCGGGCCTTGGAGGCGTTCAACCGAGGCGACAGGGACGCCTGGTTCCTTCTGCACGATCCGGAGCTGGAGTTCCATGCCGACCCGAGCTGGCCTGAGGGCGGGTTCCTCCGTGGTCGCGAGCCAGTCTGGGACTTCCTTGTGAGCCTTAACGATGCCTGGGAACAGAGTGACGGCGAGATTGTTGATGTCATCGACCCCGGCGATGACAGGTTCGCGGTCCGGCTCAAGCGACCGGTCGTGGGCAAGGTGAGCGGAATCACGGACGTGCTCGACCAATGGTGCGCATTCACGATCCGCCGGGGAAAGCTCTTCAGTTATGAGTGGTCTGTGAGCCGCGCCAAAGCCCTTGAAGCCCTCGGGCCGCCGGAGCAGGCGATGTCGCAGGAGAACGTCGAAATCGTCCGCCGGATGCATGAGACCTATTTGGCTGGGGATGTGAATCGGGCACTCGATTATTTCCACCCGGACGTTGCAGCCGACTTCAACGTTCGAGGCGATACAGGGCCCACAACGGGCCGGGAGGCTCTGGACAAGACCGTGACCGCCTGGGTCAGCACCTGGGACGAATATTCGGAGCAGATCGAAGACATTCGCGGTGCCGGCGACAGCGTCTGCGTTATCGCGACCCAACGAGGGAAAGGGAAGGGAAGTGGCGTCGAGATCGAGACTCGGTGGGGCCAGGTCTACACGGTCGAGAATGGGCTGATAACGAGCTTGACTATGTACCTCGATCCCGCCGAAGCCCTCAAAGCCGCCGGGCTGTCGGAGTGTTTGCGACGGCTCTCGGGAGGTTCTGGGGAACCCTGAGTCTGGGCGGTCGGGCCGATTGGGTCGGATGTCACACACAGTGCATCCCTCGTCTCGTTAGTTTTGGCACAAAGAGCAGTCGGAGGGACGGAGAATCGAAATGAACGCGAGACGCGCCCCGAACGTAAGAGGTTCGCATGGGCGAACCATGGCCTCCATTCCCCACTTCCGTAGACGAGCGCGGCTATCGAGCTTCCTAGTCCTGGCTGCGACGGTCGGTGTGGTCCTGGCTCTAACGGGTGGTGAGGCCATCGCCAGTCACGTGGGCTGCGGCAACACGATCACCGCCGATACGACGCTCGACAGCGACCTGATCGACTGTCCCAACAACGGCATCGTGATCGGCGCTGACGACGTCTCCCTCGATCTGAACGGCCACCTCATTGACGGTGACGGAGCGCCTGCAGCCGGGTGCGATCCGGAGACGGACTGGTGTGACGTCGGGGTCCTGAGCGACGGTTACAACGGAGTCACCGTGAGGGACGGCTCCGTGCGCGGGTTCGAGATCGGCGTCGTCGTCGGGGAGGCACGCCATAACCGCCTGCTGGGGATTTCCTCGTCCAGAAACGTCTCCTTCGGCTTTCTGATCTTCGCCGTCACGCGAAGTCTGGTCCGCGACAGCTCGGCAAGCCACAACATCCCTCCTAAGGGGGACGGGATGGGCCTGTTCGGCTCGCGTCATCTCCGGATCGTCGACAACTCGTTCCAGGACAACGCCGGCCCCGGCATTCACGTCGGCGAATCCAACCACAACCTCAACAGGGGAAACCGGATCTCGCA
>CAZAHQ010000765.1:0-1867 GCA_964484415.1 uncultured Acidobacteriota bacterium
GCGTCGGCTTTCGTCGCCAGCTCACGCCCACGTCTCGCATCGTCGCCGCTGCGCCGCGTCAAGCCGAGTGCGGTCTCGGCGCTCCCCTCGATGGCTTGTGCCGAACCGTCGACGCGACGCGTGACTTCCAACGTGTGCTGCATCTGTTGTACCGACGTCTCGGTGCCACGAGCGAGCCGATTCGCGGTTCCAGCGATCTCCTCGGTCAGGCCGGAAAGCGATGCAGCCGTCGCGGCGAGTTCTCGGGCCGAGCCATGAATCTCGTCGGAGACGGTAGCCAACTCTGTGAGTACCCCCAACAAGGCGGCTCGCATCCCCGACAGCGAACGCGCGAGATCGTCGATCTCGTCGGCGTTGTCACCATCGCGCGGCGTTGGGATCGCAACAGTCAGGTCGCCGTCGGTGATTTGGCGCGCGGCGCGGGCCAACGTATGAAGCCGTCGGGCAAACGCGCGCGACAACAACACTGCCGCCCCCAGCGCGATGATCAGGATCAGAAACAGTTCCAAGAAGGTGGCACCCCAGCCGAGCTGGCGTTCCAACAGACCAGTAGCCATCACAGCCCCACCGCTGAGGGCTGCCACACACATGAACGCGAGCGCGAGTTTCTGCTGCAAAGCGGTAGGCTCCGGCTGTTTCCAAAGGGTTCGAAACGCGGCCGAATATAGGTTCCGGGCTCGGGAGAGGCACCGCCGCGCCAGGTATCCTCTCGCGATGTCCGAGTCGACCGCAGGCCTGTATGTCCATGTGCCGTTCTGCGCCGTCCGATGCGACTACTGCAACTTCGCAATCGTGGCGGGCCAGGACCGGCGTATTCCGGCCTACCTAGAGGCACTCAGCCATGAAGCGGCGGTTTGGGGGGCTCGGCTGTCGACCCTCCGGTTCGACACGCTGCATTTCGGCGGAGGGACGCCGTCGCGACTGACGGGTGACCAGATCGACCGGCTGATCCAAACGCTGGGGTCCTGCTTTTCGTTGCAATCGGGTGCTGAGATCGCGCTGGAGGCCAACCCCGAGGATGTCTCTCCCGATCGAGTTCGAACCTGGCGGGCCGCGGGGGTGACACGAATCACTTTGGGAGTGCAGTCGCGACGCAACCAAGGTCTGCAGTCGATCGGCCGCCCGGGGACCGTTCGCGCGGGTGACCAAGCGTTGATGCGACTCGCCGAGGGGGGGATCGACTCGTTGGGCGTCGATCTGATCTTCGGGCGTCCCGAACAGAGCGTGACCGATTGGTCGGAGGAACTGGGCGAGATCTTGGCGATGCCGGTCCAACACCTGTCTCTCTACGCGCTGGAGACCGATGGAAAAAGCCCGCTCACGCTTCGCATCGAGCGAGGGGATTCAGCCGCCCCGTCACCCGACGATGCGGCCGCGATGTACGAGGCTGCGTTATCGCAAACAGATGCAGCCGGTCTCTCACACTACGAGATTTCGAATTTTGCGCGCCCCGGTCACGTCAGCCGTCACAACCTGAAGTACTGGACCGACTCGCCGTATCTCGGGTTGGGACCGAGCGCGGCTTCGTACGTTGCCGGGGAGCGCTGGGTTCTGGAGCCTCACTTCGAGGATTGGCGCCGTAACGCCATGAGCGGGCAACACCCTGACGTCGAGTCGTTCGATGCCGATCGCCGGGCTGGTGAGGCGCTCGTCTTCGGCCTTCGATCTCTCAGCGGAATTTCGATCTCGACTCTCTCGATCCGCTACGGAGACGCTCCCCTCGAGCGGCGCCGCCCCGTGCTGGACCGCGCGGCGGAGCAAGGATTGCTTGCATTCGATGGGGAAAACGCCCGACTCACCAGGCGGGGGCTGCTGCTGGCTGACGAAGTGTTTGTCGACTTGCTGTAAACAGGGTGGAAACCGATCT
>CAZAHQ010000766.1:0-1858 GCA_964484415.1 uncultured Acidobacteriota bacterium
TCGGCAAGATCGAGTGGACCTATCTGCGCTGTGTCCGGCACAAGACCCAGGACGGAACCGAGGGGCCTTGGCGCCCCGCCGCCGGGACATTCGAAGGCTGGCCGAAAGTGGCGAAGGATTTGACAGTGCTCGATCCCTGTATGGGCTCGGGGCACTTCCTCGTCTTCGCACTACCGATCCTTGCCGCTTTCCGCATGGTGGAGGAGGGCTTGTCCCAATCGGCGGCCGTCGATGCCGTGCTGAAGGACAATCTGTTCGGGCTGGAGATCGACCCGCGCTGCACGCAGATCGCTGCCTTCAACCTCGCCTTCGCGGCGTGGCGGAAGGTTGGCCATCGACCGCTGCCGCAGCTCAATCTGGCCTGCTCGGGCCTCGCCATCGGTGTCACCAAAGCGGAGTGGTTGAAGCTCGCAGAGAAGGCAGTGACGGTTACCGATTCGGCGGCGTACCGCGAGCCTCTAGGCGTCGAGAAGAACCTACCCACAGTCGGGCTAGCGGAGCGGGTCACGAACGGTCTCGAGGCGCTCTACGATCTCTTCGCCAAGGCCCCGTTGCTCGGAAGTCTCATCGACCCACGTCGGGCCAGCGCGGACATCTTCCGCGAAGGCTTCGACAAGCTGCAACCGCTGTTCGCATCAATCCTGGTCGCGGCCGACACGGATGATGCGCACGAAGTAGCCGTGGCGGCGCAGGGGATGGCGAAAGCGGCACAGCTACTGACGCAGAATTATACGCTCGTTGCCACCAATGTCCCTTACCTGTCGCGAAGCAAGCAGTCTGCTCAGATCAAGGAATGGACCGATCGACATTATCCAAGCGCCAAGGGGGATTTGGCGACTGTTTTCGTTTCGCGAACTACTGAACTGACCGGTGGAAAGGGCACTGTCGCTCTCGTAACGCCGGACAACTGGTTTTTCTTGCCAGCCTACAAGCATTTTCGAAATGGATTCCTTCGCAAGTATGGCGTGCCGCTGTGCTGTTTCCTTGGGCCAGCTGCGTTTCGTGACATGAACTGGTGGGCGGCGAGAACAGCTTTGACCATTGTGTCAACGAGCGCTGAGGACCGCTGCGAACATGTCGGGATATTGGATGCTTCGGAAAATCGGGATTTTGAAACGAAGGAACGAGTGTGTTCCGGACAAGAGCTTCCATCGATTTACCACCTAATGCTTAGTGAGGCCCTTGCTCCGGAAGATCATCGTCTAAGCATCAAGGGCACGACGTCCGGTG
Organism: uncultured Acidobacteriota bacterium; assembly: GCA_964484415.1. Classification (GTDB taxonomy): domain Bacteria; phylum Acidobacteriota; class Polarisedimenticolia; order J045; family J045; genus JANNUT01. The sequence goes on from CAZAHQ010000766.1 coordinate 1,231, forward strand.
CAAAGGTTGGAGACATAGCGAAAGCTTCGCAAGGTCTCAAAACAGGTGATGACGATAGGTTCACCCGAGAATTCTGGGAGATGGACGAGATCACAGATGGGTGGAAGCGCTTTCAGTCGACGACTAGCGAGAACGTCTTGTATGGGGGCATGCAACGTGTTGTTCGCTGGATCGATGATGGTCAAAGCCTTGCGAGGCGCCAGGGGTTAAGCGCGTGGGGCAAGGTTGGCATAGCTGTAAGTCAGATGCGCCTCTTACCCGCATCCATGTATTTGGGAGACGCATACGATAGCAATATTTGCGTTATCGTTCCTGACGATCCCGCGGATGCTCCCGCGCTGCTTGCCTTTGCACATTCCGGTGTTCTGACTGCCAAGATCAGAGAGATAGAACCAGGTGCCAAGGTCAACAACGGAACGTTTGAAATGGTGCCGTTTGAAGTCCACGAATGGCGGGCGCGCGCCGGTGAATTGTTTGCAGAGGGGTTACCCAAGCCAGCTGTAACGCGTGCTACCGAGTGGATATTTTCTGGCGATCCCTATGGCGCGAACACTCCATTGCTCGTCGCGTTGGCTCGACTTAGTGGCTTTTCGTGGCCTGGGCAAAGCGATTCGTCGAAAGGTCGATC
>CAZAHQ010000767.1:0-1856 GCA_964484415.1 uncultured Acidobacteriota bacterium
CCACGTTGCCGTTTCGTTTGAGACTCCCGAGTACACCGCAAACGCCGACGGCTTGGGCACGCTGCGACTGCTCGAGGCAATTCGCATCCTAGGCCTAGAGAAGCGGACTCGCTTCTATCAGGCATCGACGTCTGAGCTGTTCGGACTGGTGCGTGAAGTGCCGCAACGCGAGTCCACCCCGTTCTATCCGCGATCACCTTATGGCGTGGCGAAGCTCTACGCCCACTGGATCACGGTGAACTACCGCGAGGCCTACGGGATGTACGCCTGCAACGGGATCCTTTTCAACCACGAGTCTCCGTTGCGGGGCGAGACTTTTGTCTCACGCAAGATTTCGCGCGGGTTGGCGCGCATTGCGGTTGGTCTCGATGCCTGTCTGTACCTTGGCAACCTCGATGCCCGACGCGATTGGGGCCATGCTCGCGACTATGTCGAAATGCAGTGGTTGATGTTGCAGCAGGAGGCGCCCGAGGATTTCGTCATCGCGACCGGAATCCAGCACTCAGTGCGAGAATTCGTCGATCGCTCGGCTCGGGCACTAGCGCTCGGTATTGCGTGGCAAGGGCAGGGAATCGACGAGCTAGCCGTGGTGACGCAGGTCGCCCCTGGACTCGCATTTCGCGAGGGACAGGTCGTCGTGCGCATCGATCCGCGTTACTTCCGCGCTGCCGAGGTAGCCTCCCTGCTGGGCGACGCCAGCCTCGCGCGAAAGAAGCTGGGTTGGTCGCCGCGCGTCGGATTCGAAGCGTTGGTCGAGGAAATGATCTCACATGACCTCGAGATCGCACGCCGCGACGCCTTGGTGTCACGCGCCGGATACCGGACTTATGCGAACCGCGACTGAGGCGCTGCTCCGGCCAGGCGATCGGATTCATGTCGCTGGCCATAGGGGTCTGGTGGGCAGCGCGATCGTGCGCCGCCTTGAGGCTGAAGGCTTCAGGCAACTGCTGTTGCGCAGCCATGTCGAGGCCGACCTGTGCGATGCGCAGGCAGTAGATGCGCTCTATGCGGCCAATCGCCCTGACGTCGTGGTGGTGGCTGCTGCAAGGGTTGGTGGGATACATGCCAACGCCACCCGGCCGGCCGAGTTCATTCGGGATAACCTCGCGATCCAGACCAACCTTATCCACGCCGCGCACGTGCACGGTGCGCGTCGTCTGCTCTTTCTCGGCTCGTCATGCATATACCCGAGAGACTGTCCGCAGCCGATCCGCGAGGAGTATCTGCTGACAGGCTCACTTGAGCCGACCAACGAGCCCTATGCGATCGCTAAGATCGCGGGTCTGAAAATGTGCCAAGCCTATCGGCGGCAGTATGACCTTGACGCGATCGTAGCGATGCCGACCAATCTCTATGGACCAGGTGACAATTTCGACCCTGAACAGTCGCACGTCTTGCCGGCATTGATCGGTCGCTTCCACCGCGCACGAGTCGCCGGCGATCCACGGGTCGTGATCTGGGGCACCGGAACGCCGCGCCGGGAGTTCCTCCACGTTGACGATCTGGCTGATGCCGTGTTGCACCTTCTGCTCCGTTACTCGGCACCGGAGCCGGTGAACGTGGGAACCGGCGAGGACCTGCCAGTCTTGGACTTGGCGCGGGAAGTGGCTGAGGTCGTAGGCTATCGCGGGCGGATCGAGACCGACCCATCGCGGCCCGACGGTACACCGCGAAAGTTGCTTGATGTGGGGCGCATGGCCGCGCTGGGCTGGAGGGCGCGCATCGGCCTGCACGAGGGCATCTCCGACACCTACCGCTGGTACCTTGCGCATCTGGGTGCCGGGAGCGCCTAGGCGCTTTGCCCGCCGCGTGTTGGCTGACCTCGCATGCCGACTTCCCGGCCCTCGGTCCTTGCC
>CAZAHQ010000768.1:0-1852 GCA_964484415.1 uncultured Acidobacteriota bacterium
GCTGGTCAGGACAGCGACATCAACAGCGACGACTTCCTCGCGCCCGCCACACCGTCGTTTCACAACCGATTCGATGCGCCGGCATCGCCCCCGTCAGGATTGGGGAATGTCGGGAACTCACTGTTTCTTCTGCAGTCGGTTTCGGGAACCACGCTGACGTGGGGCAGAGCGTCGTCGGCCACCGGCTATCGTGTTTACCGCGGAACAGCACCCGACTTCATGACGGGTAGCCCGCCGCCGTGGCAATCGCCGACGACCAATAGCGTCGTCGACGTCACATCGCCCGCGCCGGTGTACTACTACTTGGTGCGCGCCACCGATGGGACCGGCGAGTCCTCCGACTAGCGATGCAAGTAGCAAGTTCAGACGCGATGACTACAGGCCGATCTCGCGCTTGAAAACGGCGCAGACCTCATTGACCAGCCGCTCGACCAGCGCTGCGTCGGGTCCTTCGATCATCACGCGCGCCTTCGGTTCGGTGCCGCTATAGCGAATCACGACCCGGCCATCGCCCCCCATCTGCTTTTCGGCGCGACGCACCGCGGCGGCCAGCGCCGGATGCGATTCGATCGGCGGTTTCTCGCGCACCTGTACGTTCTTGAGCACCTGAGGAAAGTGCGGGATCGAGGCCAACGCGGTGTCGAAGTCGCCCGCACCTTGCTTCCATAGGCGCGTCATGGTGAGTGCGGTGAGCACTCCGTCGCCGGTCGGCGCGTATTGCATGAAGATCACATGTCCCGATTGCTCGCCGCCGAGCATGTGGCCCCCCTCCTGCATCTCTTGCAGCACGTAGCGGTCTCCGACCGGGGCGCGCTTCATCTTGACCTTCTCGTGTTCGAGAGCTTTTTGCAGACCCAGATTGCTCATCACGGTCGCGACCACCGTTCGCCCCGGCAACTTGCCGGCGCGCTGCAACGCGCGACCGCAGTAAAACAGCATGAAGTCGCCATCGAGAACCTTGCCGCTGCCGCTGGCGGCGATGCAACGATCGGCGTCGCCGTCGAAAGCAAATCCCATCGCAGCACCGCGCTCGCGGACCGTGCGGGCCACGACCTCGGGATGCATCGACCCGTGCGCATCGTTGATGTTGCGACCGGTCGGCGAGTCGGCGAGCACGATCGTGTGAGCGCCGGCTCGTTTGAATGCTTCGTCGGCGATTCGGTAGGCAGCGCCGTGCGCCGTGTCGAGCACCACCGTCACGCCATCGAATCGCACCCCTTCACGGCATTCATCCAAGAACGACAAGTACATCTCGTGCAGGGCCGGGTCGGTGACGACTCGTGCCCCTTCGGCCGCGGCGTCCAACGCGGCCGGCGCTTCCACGCTGCTGATCAGCGCTTCCAGCTCGATTTCGGCGGCATCGGGCAGCTTGGTTCCGCTCGCATCGAACACCTTCACGCCGTTGTCCCGATACGGATTGTGCGACGCCGAAACCATCAACCCGGCGTCGTAACCACCGCGCCGCGTGATCAGCGCAAGACCTGGGGTCGGCAACACGCCGGCACTGATCAAGGAGCCGCCTGCGGCGCGCACCCCGGCAGCCAATGCTCCGGCGATCCACCCGCACGACTCGCGCGTGTCCATTCCCAACGCAATGCGGGCCTGACCGCGCGTCGTTTTCATCTGTGTGGCCAAGGCATGGCCAAGCGCAAACAGCGTCGCTGAATTCAGCGGGTGTTCACCAGCGACGCCGCGCATCCCGTCGGTACCGAACAGATGGCGCATGAGTGATCTCTCTCCGAGTCTTCTGCGTTGTCGGGAAGCGCGCTGGTCAGCGCCTGGCCGATTTGGGGGTGAGCACGACGACCACCCGGACCTGGTCAGGGTCCAGTTCGATCGACGCATCGGGTAC
>CAZAHQ010000769.1:0-1851 GCA_964484415.1 uncultured Acidobacteriota bacterium
GAGACCTTCGAGGCGTGGCCGGAGTATTTCTCCAATCACAATCCACTCTACGCGATCAACAACCGTGTCGCGGCGGCGGCCGTACTCCATTGGCAGCGGGGCCCGATCGGTCGAGTTCTCGAACTGGGGGGGGGAATGGGAAGCGCCGCTCTTGCGCTCGTTGCTGCGCTCGACTCAGCCCAACGCAGCGACACGCTATCCAGCTACCTCTTCAGTGAACTCTCGCCCCTCTTCCTTCGACGCGGTCAGCGCGCGTTGACGGCGGCGCTCCCCTCGTCCGCCTCGGTGCTGTTCCGTCGGGTCGACATCGATCTTCCGCTGGCGCCACAGGGGATCGACGCAGAGAGCGTCGACCTCGTCTACGCGGTCAACGTGCTGCATGTCGCACGTGACCTGGACGCCACGCTTGCAGAGCTGTATCGAGCGATCGCACCCGGCGGCTGGCTCGTCCTGGGTGAGTGTGTGCGACCGCGTCGGGATAGCGCGGTCTATACGGAGTTCGTGTTTCAGTTGCTGGACTCTTTTCGTGCGCCGGTGCTCGAGCCGATCGCACGCCCCAATGCGGGATTTCTTTGTGCGCAGGACTGGCAGCGCCTACTGCTGCACCACGGATTCGAGCGGGTCGAGACGTATCCCGATCTGCACGAGCTCTTGGTCGCCTATCCGGCTTTCGTGGTCGGCGCGATCGGCGCGCAACGCCCGTCGCGTTAGCTCCACAGTCGCCGGAAACAAAACCACTGATAGGGCGCGCGCCGGATGGCCGCTTCAATCGCCAGAGCAACCTGTTGCATCGCCTCCGCGACGTCGCGATCGCGGTCCCGTGTGCGAGCGACGCGGATCGGCTCCCCCAACTCGACTTCGTAGTGCCGCCGTCCGAGGCGAAACACGAACGCCGGGACCAGCGCTGCCTCCGCCGTACGCGCTAGCGACGCCGGTCCGGACGGTAGCTGCAACGGCATCCCGAAGATCTTCGCTTCGAGATTGCGCCCGCCCTGTCGTGGTCGATCACCTTGAATTCCGATGATCGCGCCCTCCCGCAGTGCCTGCAGGAGCGCCATGCCGTGGAACGCGTCGTCCGACTCGAAATGATTGATCCACCGGCCTCCGCCGGCGCGATCGAGCATTTCCTTGACGAATTGCTGCGCGTCGGCGTCGACCTCCTGCTCGCGCACGACGATGACCGTACGCCCCTCCTCTACCGCCGGGAGCATTGATCCGACTTCATAGTTGCCGATATGAGCCGTGATCAGAATGAACCCCTCCCCACCACAGAACTGCCGCCGCCAGCGCTCGGTATCGATCTCGATTCGAAACGATCGCGAGGTATTGAGCCGCTCGTAACGCTCGGTCAAGCACCATGCAAAGTTGTGCATGCTGCGAAAGATCCGAATCTGCCGCGTGATCAAGCCGGCGCGCCCGAGAACCGGATCCAGGTTATCGCCCAAGGCGCGGCGAATCTTGATCAGGACCACGAAGAACGCTGTGGTCGAGATCCAGACAATCGGGGCCAATAGCGCGCTCGGCAGCGTGGCCGCAGCCCACGCATGAAACCGATACCAGAAGATGCCGGTCACGTGAAATCGACCCAACAATCGGTGCGTCCAACCACGCTCGGGGGCGTGTGGCGGTGAAACGGTGGGCGTGCTCGGTGCCGTGTGCGGTCGATTCACATCGCGAAGTGTAGCCGCGTGCAAAAAAAACGGGGCAGGCGTGCGGCCTGCCCCGGATTGAAAACGATGCACGCGTTGAGTTAGCTCTTCGGCTTGGGTAGTTCAGGCCCGAGCCCGAGTCCACCGGCCAACAGTTGCGCCAAATGCGACTCGTCGGCGCCGGACTCGACACGGAGGAATT
>CAZAHQ010000770.1:0-1844 GCA_964484415.1 uncultured Acidobacteriota bacterium
GGCGGCGCGATCGCGCTGGGCCACCCGCTCGGCATGAGTGGTGCACGGCTGGCACTGACCGCTGCGATCGAGCTGGAACGTCGCGATCTGCACGTTGCGCTGGTGAGCATGTGTGTCGGTGTCGGGCAGGGCGTTGCGTTGTTGATAGCGAGGTAGTCGGTCGCGAATCGCTAGGCGCGATGACGAGGCGCGCCGCGCGGTGATAGTGACTCACCCCTTGCTGGGAGAGATGGTGGCGATCTACGAGTTCGATGGAGTTCGACCGGTCATACACCCCGACGCCTTCGTGCATCCGGAGGCGATCGTGACCGGCGATGTCGTGATTGGCGCCGATTGCTACATCGGTCCAGGATGCGCGCTGCGCGGCGATTGGGGCCGGATCGTGATCGAGGCCGGCTGCAATGTGCAGGAGAACTGCGTAATCCACATGTTTCCCGGTACGACGGTTACCCTGCGCGAAGCGGCCCACGTCGGACATGGCGCCGTGATTCACGGCGGCACGCTGGGGCGAAACTGTTTGATCGGGATGAACGCGGTGATCATGGACAACGTGGTGATCGGCGACGGGTGCATCGTCGGTGCGTTGTGTCTCGTGCCGAGCGAGATGGTGATTCCCGATCGCAAGGTGGTGGTCGGCAATCCTGCAAAGATCGTGAAGGACGTGAGCGACGAGATGCTCTCGTGGAAGACCGAGGGCACACGTTTGTATCAGCGCTTGCCGCAGATGTGCCGCGACTCGCTTCGGGCGTGCGAACCGCTGCGTGAGCCACCGCAGGACAGCCGTGTTCGCGAGGCCGACTATGCAACGTGGAAACGCAGCAAGAAGTCGTGACGTGTCGTGCGTGCGCGGCGTGAGCGCAAGCGACGACACGATCAGCACCGGCAGCGGAAAGATTGCGACTGAATGAATAGGACCGACCGATGCAACTGATCCAGATTCCTTACAGCCATAACTGCATCAAGGTGCGGCGCGCGCTGGAATTGAAAGGGCTTTCCTATCAGACGCTCGACGTGCCGCCTACCGATCGAACCGAAGTGCGACGCGCGTCGGGTCAAGGCCAAGTCCCGGTGTTGCTCGACAACGGCGAGACGATCGTCGACTCGACGCGAATCCTCGAGTTTCTCGAACAGCACTACCCGGAGCCGAGTCTGCTACCGGAGGATCGCGCTCAACACGCCGAATGCTGGATGCTCGAGGAATGGGCCGATCTCGCATTCATGGCGCTGACCCGTCGAATCGCCTACTGGCAGATCTCGAATACGCCTGGCGCCCTGGGTGCATTGTTCTTCCCGCAGCAAAGCGGTATGCAGTTGAAGCTGCGCGGCTTCATTGCACGACGCATCGTGCGTCAGCGTTTTGGTCTCTCGGCCGAACAGGATCGCCAGGATCAGCTCGAGTTGGTGCGCCTCGCAGCGATCGCCACCAAGCGACTGGATGGCCGCAACTTCCTGTTCGGCGAGCGCATCACGGTGGCCGACCTCGCGTTGGCGACGATGTCCGCCCCGGCCTGGGTCTCGCCAATCGCACGCGAGCAACCGCCGGTCCGCGCACTCCTTGACTGGGGCAGCCCCATCATCGGCGACGCGACCCTCGCCCTCTACACCTCCACCTCACCCCCCTGACTAGCGGTACTTGGCTTTGAGGCGGTGGGCGAATTTCTCTTGGAGTTTTTTGACCTTCGGATCGATCACGACGCGGCAGTAGCCGGCGTTGGGGTTGAGCGCGTAGTAGTCCTGATGTGAAACCTCGGCTACGTAGAAAGCCTCGAACGGCACCACTTGGGTCACGATCTTCCTGCTGCCAAACAAGCCTTGGTCGGTGAGATCTTTGATCAGCGCCTCGG
>CAZAHQ010000771.1:0-1839 GCA_964484415.1 uncultured Acidobacteriota bacterium
GATAGATGTCTCCATCAAATCTACGTCCCAGTTCATCGACGCAGCACTCGGCGGCACACTCGCCTTTCTGTTTCGATAGTTCTACGCCCTCGCCGTTGGGTCCGCGGCACTGGCATGGTCCGACTTCTGGTTCCTTCCGACATACGTGCTGGTTGCCGTACTCTTCAGCCTCTTCGTATCGCGCATTACGGAAGCACGATTTCCCCTGACCGTCCGCATCATGGATTTCTGGGGCGCCACAGCGATAGGCGTCATCGCCGCTTTTGCCGGTGATGCTATTCTCAAGAAACTTCTCGGAGCCGTTCTTGCAAACTCAATCGGCCAACAATGAGGTGCCAAGTCGATCAGTGATCGATCAGGGTCAGATAGCATGAAAGGCGGTTAGAGCTCCGCAGATGCGGCGTATAATGCCCATCAAGCTACGAAGGCGCGGCCACGGTGGCCCGCCAAGCAGCACGGAGGTAACCGCCATGAAGAGCACAGGGATAGACTACCACAAGCGCTACTCGGTTGTCTGCGTCATGGACGAGGCCGGGACCATTCTGGCCGACCAACGGATCGATCATGCCTTTCCGGAGCACTTCGCTGAACTGCTTGGCAAGTACACACCCTGTCAGGTGGCCTTTGAGGCCACGATGAACTGGGGCTGGCTCTACGAACTGCTTGAGCCGATTGCGGGCGTCGAGCGGATCGTCATGGCCAACCCATGGCACGTGCGCCTGATCGCTGCAGCCCAGGTGAAGACGGACAAGATCGATGCTCGGAAGTTGGCCAACCTGCTTCGGGTTAACCTCCTGCCCGCCTCCCACATTCCGGATCGACCGACCCGGATGCGCAAGGAGGTCCTGCGGCAGCGCACGTTCTGGGTGCGCGAACGTACGAAGGTTCGCAACCGCATTCATCGCCTCCTGGGTCGACAGCATGGACTGTCGATGCCTCAGGTCTCCGATCTCTTCGGCAAGAAGGGCATGTCCGCCCTGGGCAAGCTGCAGCTCTCCTCGCCCGACGACCTCCTCCTGCGCCAGCAGATGGATATGCTCGACGCGCTCGCCAAGCACATCCGCGAACTCGACGAGCGCATTGTTGTGGAAGGAAAGAGCGATGAGGCCGTCGGCTTGCTGGCGACGATCCCCGGACTCGGCCACGTCCTCGGCAACATGATCGCGACGGAGATCGACGGCATCGCGCGCTTCGACGCCTCGGACCGGCTGTGTGCCTATGCCGGCCTGATCCCCTCCACGTCGAGCTCGGGCGACAAGACCTATCACGGTCGGCTGGTCCCCGGCTGCAACAAGTGGCTGCGTTGGGCGCTGGTGGAGGCGGCGTGGGTCGCCGTGGGCTGCGATGCGTACTTCGGCGGGCTCTATCGTCACCACCGCGACCGCGGGAAGAAGGCGAACACCGCGATCATGATCACCGCGCGGCGTATGTGCCAGATCCTCTTTTGCGTACTCCGCGAGAAGCGCCCTTACCAGGCGCGGACGTGGAGCCAGAGCGTCCCCGGCTGCTCTCATCAAGGACGGACGAAGCGCGTTGCGTAAGCAACGACGCTGGCGTCTTGGGTCAGAGTAGAGAGCCGGGGATCTGAAACTATAGGGTGCACAGAACGGCACGAAGAGAAGTCTGATCGCGGAATCTCCGCCTGGCCGGTTGAGTAGCAGCGAAACGAGGAGAACGAGAACGAAGCAAATACCGCATCACGGTAGTTGACGCCGTCTTTCAGAGAAGCCCTTGACAATTGACAAACCACACCGCCCATTCTTGCGCGACCTTGGCCCTCCATGCTTGACGTCGCTGATCGATCATGCCATCGTATTACGACTGATTGATCGATTATGG
>CAZAHQ010000772.1:0-1838 GCA_964484415.1 uncultured Acidobacteriota bacterium
GCACCGGAACGCCGGGTGTATAGCCTGCCACCATCTTGGCATAGAGATATTCGGGCACTGTTGTATCCGCACCCGTGGTGAACAGCGACAGCGGGAAATTGCCCCAGGAAAGCAGGAAGGCAAAGAGCGCGCCGGAGAACAGCCCCGGAAACAGTACCGGCAAAGTCACCTCGCGCAACACTTGCCAGCGTGACGCGCCGAGATCGAAGGCTGCCTCTTCCAGCGCCGGATCGAAGCTGTAGACCTGGATCGAGATGACCAGCGTCACCACCGGCACGATCCACACGAGATGCGCGAAGACCGCCGTCATCCAGGACAGCGGCAGGCCGAGCGTGTTGAACCATAGAAGCAGTGCCAGACCCAGGACCGATTGCGGAAAGAAAATCGGCAGCAGCACCAACTTCTGGTAGATCGAGCGGCCCCGCCACTGATAGCGCGCGAAAGCGAGTGCTCCGAAGAACGCGATAACCACCGAGATCGCCGTAACGATGAGCGCGATCAGGATCGAGGTTTCAAACAGCGTGCGGACCTCGAGCGACGACAGGGTCTTGCCCCACCACTCGAGACCCCATTTCCGGATTGGAAAATTGAAATAGCGGCCCGCCGCCACCGTGGCGAGAGCGCCGCACAGGATCGGCGTGTATACGAAGACGATGATCGTCGCGGTCCACGCCACCACGAGGCTGCTGCGCCAGCGTTCGGCCTGCCGCGCCATCGCCTAGCGCCGCCCCAGGATGCGATCGAGGTCGAAGCGCCGCAACACCGCCAGGACCAATGTACCGACCAGCACGATCAGCAGCACGGAGAGCGCCGCACCGAGCGGCCAGTTCTGCGCGTAGGTAAAGGCGATCTCGATATCGTGCACGACGGGGATCACTGACTGGCCGCCCAGTACCTTGGCTTCGGCAATGGCGCCGACCGCCAGAACGAACGTCAAAAGGCATCCGATCATGATGCCTGGCATGGCCAGCGGCAGCTCAACCTCGCGAAACACCTCGATGCGGCTCGCACCGAGATCCCGCGCCGCCTCCGTGACTTCGCGCGGCACCATCGAGAGGCCGAGAGTCATCGGAAACAGCATGAACGGCAGATAGACGTACACCATGCCGAATACGATCATCCCCGGCGTGAACAGCACGCTTTCGGCCTCGATCCCGAACAGGGATTTCAGCGTGCCGAGAAGCACGCCTCCCTTGATAAAGAACAGCGTCCAGCCAAAGAGGCGCACGTTCTCCGAGACGAAGAGCGGCAAAACGAGCAGCAGCGTGATCAGGTTGGACCAGCGACCGAAGATCTTTGCGAGCCCGTAGGCAACCGGGTAGCAGATCAGCACCAGGACAATGACCGTCGTCACGGCCATGCCGAGCGACCAGAGAAACGAGTAGTAGAATGTTTGCTCGAAGATGGTCCGATAGCTTTCGAAGCTTGGGACCTGCCAGAGATTGAACGTACGTTCCTTGCCGAAGCTGAAACCCACGATTGCCAGCAGCGGCGCAGCGAAGCCGAGCAGCAGTAGAACCATGATTGGCGCGGCATGGCGCCGTCCGGGCCGCCACAACCAGCCGACCAGGGATCGCCCGCTCTCCTGTCCGCCGACGTCCATCAGTCACGCACCAGAATGCTGTCGGCAGCGTTCCAGCCGATCGTCACCTCATCATCGAGCTGCGCCTTGAACGCCTGCTGACGCAGACGTTCGACGATGAAAACATGCTCGCCGACCCGGACCTGGTACTGGATGCGCGAACCAAGCGCATATTCGTTGTAGAGCCGCCCGGTCAACCGGTTCTCGGCAGTCGAGGCGCCATCGAGGATGCGCATGAATTCAGGCCGCACGACGA
>CAZAHQ010000773.1:0-1837 GCA_964484415.1 uncultured Acidobacteriota bacterium
GGCCGCGGTTGCTGAATGCGGCCGCTTGGATGCGGCGGTGATTGGTGAGCCGACGTCGTTGTCGTTGGCCTGCGCGCAACGAGGGTTGGTGGTCGCAGAGGTAACCGCAACCGGTACGCAGCGACATGCAGCTCACTCGTCGACAGACGATGACAACTCGATCCTGCGATTGGCCCGCGACCTGATGCGCGCCGAGACGTTGTTCGCGGAGCGCGAGCACGCTTTGCTCGGTCGGGTCAGCGTCACGCCCACCATGATCTCGGGCGGGGTGGCACGAAACCTTACCGCGCCGGCAGCCCACGCCGTACTGGACATCCGCACCACACCTGATTGGACTCACGATGAAATCGAGTCTCTGTTGCGCAGTACGCTGAAGGCCGACGTCGCTATCGCCTCCAAGCGGCTGCTTCCGTGCGAAACACCGCGCGAGTCGAGGTTGCTGGCGCTCGCGCGGCAGTTGCGGCCGCAAGCGCGCCGTTACGGCAGCCCGACCTGTAGCGACTGGGTCTTCGTAAGGCATCTGGATGCGTTCAAGTGCGGCCCAGGCGATAGCGCGCTTTCGCATCGCCCCGACGAGTCGGTCGATTTGCTACAAGTTCGAGAGGCGAGGAAGTTCTACGCGGCGCTCGCCGCAGGGTATCTGTCGTGAAACACACACTGTGGGTCCAGAAGTCGAAACCGCATCCGCGGCTACTGGAGTTGACGGCCGGGAGCGACCGCGAGTGGGACACACAACTGTTGCCATTCGATATCCAGGGCTGCATCGGTCACGTCGCAGGACTGCAGGCCAGCCATTTGCTCAGCGCCGCCGAGGCGAGGAAGCTGACGAAGGCACTGCAAGCCGCCGCGTTGGCGTGCGAGCGGGGCACGCTGACGGTTACCGAGCAGGACGAAGACTGCCACAGCGCGATTGAAGCGTTCGTTACCGCACGGCTCGGCGCACTGGGCGGAAAGCTGCACACCGCGCGCTCACGGAACGATCAAGTGGCCGCAGCGTTGCGGCTCTTCATGAAAGCAGCGCTGCTCCAGGTGCATGCGCGCGCAATCGAATTGACAGAGTCACTCCTTGGCCTCGCCGAGAAGCACGGGACCGCACCCTTGCCCGGCTACACGCACACACGACGCGCGATGCCCTCGTCGGTCGCGCTGTGGGCGGGAGCGTTCGCCTCCGGCCTGCTCGACACCCTGGATACGCTGCCGGCTGTTTGGGTCAGCCTCGATCGATCACCCCTGGGGAGCGCCTCCGGATATGGTGTGCCGCTGACGTTGGATCGCGCGGCAGCGGCCAAGGCGCTCGGATTCTCGGATGTCGATCTGCCGGTAACGCTCACCCAGAACTCGCGCGGCAAGCTGGAGGCTTCGGTCTTGTTTTGGTGTGTTCAACTCGGGCACGACGCAAGCAAGTTGGCCTGCGATGCAATTCTCTTCTCCGGTGAGGAGTTTGGATTGTTCGCAATCGACGGCTCCTTGACCACGGGGTCGAGCCTGATGCCTCACAAACGCAATCCCGATCTGTTCGAGCTGGCGCGAGCCCGCGCCGCCGCGCTCGAGGGAGATTTGGCTCGAGTGCTTGCCGTGCGCGGTGGCCTAGCCAGCGGTTATCACCGCGATTTCCAGCTCCTCAAAGAGCCGCTGATGCGTGGACTCGGCCGCGCGGCAGAGATGCTCGAGATGTTGGCGATTGGTGTGGCTGGGCTCACACCCGATCGTGCGCGCGGCGCCGCAGCGATCGATGACGGTGTGCGCGCCACCGGCGAAGCGCTGCGTCGTGCAAGAGCGGGCGTACCGTTTCGCCTGGCGTACCAACAGGTCGCTCGCGAGCTGGAGCAGGGCCTGA
>CAZAHQ010000774.1:0-1835 GCA_964484415.1 uncultured Acidobacteriota bacterium
CGACACGGTTCTCGACATGTTCGACAACTGCGCCGCGATCGCAAACCTCAATCAGCTCGATACCGATCTGGACAGTCTCGGCGACCTCTGCGACAACTGCCCGCTGGTGTTCAATCCGGACCAAGAGGACACCAATAACAACGGTATCGGCAATGCCTGCGAGTAATGAGCTGATCGGGTCGTAACTGTTGAAGTGGATGGATCACCCAGAGGGGGCCGCAAGGCCCCCTCTGCTGTTTGCTGGAGCCGCGTTGAGGCGGGACCTATCTTGGTTGCGACGACAAAGCGTAAGTCGCGCGTGAGGGAGGACGATCGTGAACAGTTTCGAGCAGGTGCTGCCCGCCGTCTTCTTGCTGGCTGGCTTGGCCGGCGGTGCCTCGGCCCAGGCGATCGCAGAAGAACCCGCCACACCAGAGACCAGGTCGACCCCACGAACGTGCACTCACACCATCGACTGCCGCCCCACCGGCGCGCGATATCGCATCGAATTCAAGCCGGTCCGATTCACGCTGAACGACAGCGGGATACGGCTGCCGGCCACACTCAAACCGATCAAGCTCGACCACCGGCGCGTGGAGGTTCGTCCTCGATTCGAGGCACCCAAGCCGGCACGATTCACGCTTCAAAACTCAGGTGTTGTGATCACGCGCGAGCGGCCCAAGGTGCAATTCTCGATCGATGAAACGCCGCTGCCCCTGCCGCCGGTCGAACCGCCCGTCGTCGTGTTTCGCATCGACGATCAAATCAAGGCGCCGCCCGAGCAGAAGATGCCGGTGATCACGTTCAAGGACCCGGTGTTTCCGCCGATGCCGCCCGACCCGCCGTCGCTGGTTTTGGTCTGTCGCGAAAAGTAGCCCGCGCAACACCAGAGCTAACCGTCATCGCGTCCATAGCGCAGCACACGCTCGATCAACTCTTCGATCGGCAGGCTCTTGCTCCAAAGATCGTTCGCGCCGCAGGCGAGCGCTTCCGTGCGGACCGTTTCACTTCCATGGGCGGTGAACACCACGATGGGGGTCGTTAGTCGGCCCTCACGTGCCCGCGCTACCAGGGCGAAACCCTCACGCCCGGCAGCTCCGCTCAAACTCAGATCGGCCAGCACCAGATCGAAGCTACCTTTCGAGAGCGCGTCCCACGCTCCATCCAAGTCGGAGACCGTCGACACGGTCACACCCGCCGTCTCCAGGACGATCTTCAATCCTGCTCGCGTCGACGAGTCGTCATCGACGATCAGAACGTTCTCGCGCATCGGTGCTAGGGACAGCAATCGGCGTGCCGTAAGAGGACGGAACGATCGGCCCAGGATCCAGCGGTTCAACGCTCACCGCCGTTCCTAGTGGCCTCATTGCCGAGCCAGCGGTGGCCCCGTTTTGGTGCCAGTCCGTTCGCCGATCGACCTGCCGCCCCACGTTTCGCGCTCGATCGGCCCCTGATCCGTCGGCACGTGGGTTGCTTAGCTCGAGACGAGGTCGCGTGCCTCACACACTGACGGTGAGCCCGATATAGAGATCGTTCCCAACGCGTATGCGACGGCGCGGCGAGCGCCGACAGCCGCAGCCCGCAGAACGGAGACACCCTGGAACCAAAAGCCCCGCTTTCAGCGATTACTACATGTGCATTACCCGTGGGAGTCGGGTCGACCGGCTCCCACCCCCTTGTCATCCCCTCCCATCACCCCACGATTCACATCGTTTTGCAGTCGCAACCGATCGGCCGAGGCATCATCTCGCTGTCCCGGTGGAGGTGCTATGCGTCGACTGCAATTCGCCGCCAGTTTGGTGCTGGGCCTGCCGCTTCTGCTCGCCGGCACGACGTCGGTCGTTTCGGCTGCGACC
>CAZAHQ010000775.1:0-1831 GCA_964484415.1 uncultured Acidobacteriota bacterium
AAATCGAGTCGGGGTACTGGTGGGGATCGATGATCTTCGGGTCGCGCCACGGCGACTTGTTGCGATTGAGTCGGAAACCGACGGGCGCATCGACCGGGACCGACTCACCGATCTCGACCAACCGATCCGCGAGCCAACGGGCGAAGATTGGATCGTTCTTCATCACCGACGCGGCAATTTCCATGTTGGCGCGCGCTTGCTCGGCGACCGCTCCAGGATCGGCCGGTGCGGGTTCACCGAATCCAACGAACTTGACCCCGTACTTGTCTTGGAATTCCCGCTTGGTTTCCCAAAACTCGGGAGAGTTCAACTTGTGCGGCGTCCCGTGCGATGGAGCGTCGTACTTGCCGTAGCCGCGTCCCTTGCGGGTCTTGAACCACAAACCTGCCGGTCGCCCGTTCGCCGCAGGCTCGTGAGTGGCCTGCAGCACCGCGCGCGCGCAATCGGCCCAGGCCGAGCCGTCGTCAGCGCCGTAGACACGCCACCCGTGTGAACCGAACCAGTCGGAAGGTGTGCCGTAGATTACCGACGAGGCGGCGCGATGATCGATACCGAAGTCATTCCAGTCGAGCATCACGTAGAGGTTGTCCAAGCCAAGGCCCCACGCGCTGTTCATCGACTCATGCGCGGCACCTGCCGATGCACCGCCTTCCCCTTCGATCGCGAAGACGCGCACTTTCCCTGCGCCGGCACGCTTGAGCGCGAGCGCCATTCCGACAGCCGGCGGAAAGCCGTGTCCAGACGGGCCGGTGTTAGCGCGGAAGATCAAGGTCTTGCCTTCGAACTCGGCGTGTCCCGGCAACCCACCACGACGACGCAGGCGCAGCAGATCTTCCCACGTGAGCGTCCACTTCTCTCCATGCTTGACCGCGTACTCGGAGTTGCCGGTAGCGCGGTGCGCCAATCGCAGCGCTTCGTTGAGAGTGGCCAGAACTGCATAGACCACGGGAACGGTGTGGCCCGCAATCAACACGAAGCGATCGTTGAATGGTTTGTCGGGGCGGCGCAGATCGTAGCGAAACTCACCGGAGAGAATCAGCGAGAGCAGTGCGTGAACCTTGGAGCGAGAACCGCCAGGGTGTCCCGACTGACGGTAGTTGAGCATCAAGTCGATGAACTGATCGACGATGTCTTTGGTCTTCTCCCAGTGTTGGAAGTTTGGCTCGAGCTGACTGTAGGCTTCGTCCCAACGGCGCGTTGTCATGAGTAGGCTGCGCTCCCCTAGAGCTGGTCCAATTGGAAAAATCGGGTGGAATGCTTGGATCGGCATGGTGATACCAGGTCGACGATTGCTCCGAGCCGAGACTATCGCTCAAGCCGGTCATTGGCGGCAACCGATGGCCGCATCCGCAGCCTGAATCGGCGCGACATACATCAAGTGCCAGGTTTTCCAGTCGGTCCGGTGGCCCCGCGAGGCTCGACGGCAGGGCACCTCGAGTGGCGAGTCGCACCGACAAACGGGTTCGGTCCAGCCCGCCCCGTACCCGTCGCCTGACGCATGTGAGCGACGACAGCCGCGGGATCTTTCTAGGGCTTCAGTCGCACCACTTTGCGTTTGCGCTTGCTCAGAAACTCCGGCGCTTCGGTCAGACAGGTCGCCAGGATTCCCAGGCTTCGCGCGAACGCACTGAAACCGACGCGCGTTAGCTTGGGTGCGTCCGTGCCGACGGAGGTCCAACCGCGATCATCGGGAGTGAGCTTCTCCCAATTGCAGAACAACTTGCCCCAATCGCTTTGCAGGCAGCGGTACATCTTGGCCTTGGCGTTGAGTGGATACCAAAAGCTGTCGTGATACGCGACGCTGGCCAGGTAGGCCCATGGCGCGAGCACC
>CAZAHQ010000776.1:0-1815 GCA_964484415.1 uncultured Acidobacteriota bacterium
GGCCGCGCGCGTTGGGCAACCGCAGCATTGTCGCCGATCCCCGCCGCGACGACATGAAGGACATCCTCAACGCTCGTATCAAACACCGCGAGCCTTTTCGCCCCTTTGCCCCGTCTATACTGGAAGAAGCGGTTGGCGATTACTTCGATCAGAGCTATCCCGACCCCTTCATGATCAAGGTCTACAACGTGCTGCCCGAGAAGCATGCCGAAATCCCGGCCGTGACTCACGTGGATGGTACGGGCCGCCTGCAGACGGTCAGCCGGGGCGTGAACCCGCTCTACTGGCAGTTGATCAAGGCTTTCGAAGCCGAGACCAGCACGCCGGTGGTGCTCAACACCTCGTTCAACGAGAACGAGCCGATCGTCTGCACGCCGGCCGAGGCCATTGAGTGCTTCTTGCGCACCAAGATGGATGCGTTGGCAGTGGGAAACTATCTGGTCCAGAAAGGGAGTAATCAGTGAAGGTACTGGTTACCGGCAGCAACGGGTTGATCGGTTCAGCGGCGGTTGAGCACTACGACCGCCAGGGCCATAGCGTGGTTGGGATCGACAACAACATGCGTCAGGTCTTCTTCGGGCCAAAAGGGGATACGACCTGGAACTTGCAGCGGTTGCTGGCGACGACGGCCAACTTCCGTCATGTCGATCTTGACATTCGTGACCGCAACGGGATCCTCCGCTTTTTCGAGGATCTCAGATTCGACTTGATCGTACACTGCGCGGCTCAGCCCTCTCATGACAAAGCCAGCGACATCCCATTGGTCGATTTTGACGTCAATGCCGTTGGCACCATCAATCTGCTGGAGGCGACGCGCCGGCACTCTCCCGACGCAGTGTTCGTTCACATGAGTACGAATAAGGTCTACGGTGATGCACCCAACGAACTGGACCTGGTCGAGTTAGAGAAGCGCTATGATTTTGCTCGAGCTGAAGATTATCACGGCATCGCCGAGACGTGTCGCATCGACCGCTGTCTGCATTCACTCTTTGGCGCATCCAAAACAGCCGGCGATGTCGTAGCTCAGGAGTATGGCCGCTATTATGGCATGAAGGTCGGCGTTTTTCGCGGAGGCTGCCTGACAGGTCCCTCTCACTCGGGAGTTGAGCTGCACGGATTCCTGTCCTACCTGGTGCATGTGGCCGTGACCGGCAAGCCCTACACCATCTATGGCTACAAAGGCAAGCAAGTGCGCGATCAGATTCATGCGCATGATGTGATTCGGGCCTTCGATGCTTTCGTCCATAACCCCCGCCCGGGCGAGGTCTACAACCTCGGCGGCGGTCGTCCAAACTCAGCTTCGGTGCTGGAGTGCATCGATTTGATCGAAGAGATCGGGGGCTATCGCGTGGCGTGGACCTATTCGGAACGCAATCGCACAGGCGATCACATCTGTTACATCTCCGATCTGCGCAAGCTGCAGCGTGATTTCCCGGAATGGTCTATCACGCGCTCCCTCAGAGAGATTATCGCTGAGATGATTCAAGCCGAAGAGGCCAAGCTGCCATGCGCGTCGGCATCCTGACACAGTACTACTGGCCTGAGCCTGTTACCCGCTTGCGTGGACTGGTGCGCGGTCTGGTAGAGACGGGCGATGAGGTAGCCGTGCTTACGGCGTTGCCCAGTTGGCCGCATGGCAAAATCTATGAAGGCTACACCAGGCAACTGGTGTGCGAGGAGCATCACGACGGGACGCACATCGTCAGAACGTATTGCTGGCCCTACCGCGGCAATGTCACGTGGAAGCGGCTGACCAACTACGGTTCATTCATGATTTCATCGCATTGGGGAGCGCGCCGTTTGAGTGAGATCGAC
>CAZAHQ010000777.1:0-1814 GCA_964484415.1 uncultured Acidobacteriota bacterium
GCCCTTTCCTGCTCGCGGTGGCTCCTCCTGCCCTGTCGCCCTGGTCGCCCGCGCGAATGATGCGCTCGCCCGGCGTAAACAGCTCCGGTGTCAACATCTGTGCCAAGCGCGCAATCTGATCTTCGCGAAGGCTCGCGAAGATCGGCACCTTGGCGAGCATCTCGGTCAACTGCAGGCCGAGATCGAGTGGAGGCCGCGACGATGCCACTTGGCGGCGTAGCGCACGGTCCTCGTCCAGACTTTCGAACACTTCGGTCGAGATCAGCGACTGCTCGTGCTGTCCGCGGTATTCCGCTTCCTCAAGCCCGATCGCAAGGCGCTCCAGATATCGCGCGCGCATCGCCTTCGTGAAATCGGGATACTGCAGGTCGAGCGCCGCGATCGCACCGCTGATCGCCTGCATCCGGCCTTCGAGCGCCTCTTTCACCGTGAACGTCGCGTGCTGACCGATAAGCTGCGCGACCTTTGCATCGGCGAACACCAAAAGCTCGCGCAGCATCAGTTCCTTCACAAGGAACAGCTCGAAGCGATTGGCGATCTCCTCGGCGAGCGGCCCGCTCCATCCGAATCTCCGCTGCAGCCAAAGCGCCGTCTTGAACCGGCGCGTCAGTTTTTGACCGCCGAGCGCCGCAGAAAGGTAGCCGACATTCCCCGACTGGCGCACGCCGTCGAGCACGCGTCCCGCGTCCGCGCGCAGTCGTTCCGCCACAGTTCGCCCCACAAGGCCACGCTGCAGATATTCGAGGCTGAGCTCCGTCTCGCGATTCGCGACAACGATCAGTCCGGCAAGTACCAAATCGTCCCGGCTCAGCTTGCTGGCGCCCGCGGCTTCCGCCGTATGCGGATGCTGTTGCGGCGTGAGCGCGTCGGACAGACCCAAAGTGTGTGCCACCTGCACCAAATTCTCGTGCACACGGCCGCGCGACAGCGCCATTACCCGGTCGCGCACCAAACGCTCTTCCGCCGACAGCTTATCGAGCTTCAGGAACTTCATCAGCGGCCGAAGCGTCGGTGCCGAGACAAGCAGCGTCACAAGTACGTAGCCCATCGCCATGACGAAAATGAAACGCGCTTCGGGTGTCAGCTGCGTCTCGTAGGCGCTACCTCCGATCTCGGACGCAGCAAGCAAGGCCAGCGCAACAGTCACCGCGCCGCGCAGACTGCCCCAGCAAAGTACGATCTTGTACTCGTTCGAAATGGGCTGCGAGAGGCCGAACCACGACAGCATCGGCAGCAGCACCCAAAGTACGATCGCCCGCGCTGCCAGCGCCGCGAAGAACAACGCCCCGATCGCCACCGCGTCGATCCACTGCACGTCGCCCAACATCCGCGGCGCCAGCATGGCGGCCAGGATGAAGATGAGGGACGTGCCCCAGAACTCGAGTTGCCGCCAGGTGATCAGCAATATGTCCCAGGTGCCCGGCGACAGGCGCGTTCGCGTGTCGGACGCAAACACCATCGCCGCTGTCACAACCGCGATGATGCCCGAGATGTGCAGGAACTCTTGGCCCACGACGAACGTCATGTAGGCGCACGCAACCGAGATCGTGATTTCAGTGACCGCCGCCCCGCGCAGCTGGCTGATCAAAAGACCGGAAAGCCAGGCCATCGCGTAGCCGAGCAACAACCCGCCCAAGAAGCCCCAGGCGAACTCCAACCCACCCGCCAACAAGTCTGCCTCACCGTGCCCAGTCTGCACGGCCAGAATGACGACGAAGAGCGCGATGGCCGCCGCGTCGTTGAAAAGGCTCTCGCCCTCGACAATCACCGACAGCCGGCTCGGCACGCCGATATCGCGGAAGATGCCCAGCACC
>CAZAHQ010000778.1:0-1805 GCA_964484415.1 uncultured Acidobacteriota bacterium
GCTCAAACGTCAGTCGATCTCCATCTGAATCAGAATCGCCGGCGACGAAGCGCACCGCAGGCTGCAACCCGGTGATGGAGAGGTCGTCAATGTACCAGCCAGCGGCCGTCTCGCCGTCGCTTGGGTAGTACGGGCCGTAGCCGGAAAAGTGAAGTCGCAATCGCACGGCGCTACCACTGTATGCATCGAGGCGTGCCGACACCGAAAGCCATCGACCGTCGGTGCCTAGCGCCGTAGCCAGCTCGGTCCACGCAAGGCTGTCGCCACGTTGCACCTCGACCGTTGCCGTGGACGACCTCCCATACGGGTCGCGCTTCGGTTCGTGCCAACTCATCAGCGACACTTCCGCTTTGTCGCCGGGTGGGATCTGGAACGATGGCGTGTAAATCGCAGCCGCTGAGTTGCTCGGGAAATCGCCATCCAGTGTCGTTGCCCAAACGCGTTCACCGGAGAAGGCTCCCATCGGGCCGGACGTCGGTCCTCCCCACTCCCACGGATTGGCGACTCGCGCGTCGTCCGCTTCCGTCATCAGCCCGCCCTGATTACGCTCGAAATCCTCGAATACATCGCCCAACAGGCGGATGCCGAGTCGTTCGCTATCGACGCCGTTGATGCTCACGATGACATCCTGGTCACACGTGATAGGCAACGTGACCCGTCCCTGCTCGAACTCGACCAACACTCGAGCGGTGCCTCCGCCCGAGATCACACGCCCAACGCTGGCCGATTCGCCGAAACGCGCCGGCGAGCCGATCTCGAGCGTGAAGCGGAGGCCGTCGAGGCTTCGGTCGACGCCGAAGTCATCCTGCAACTGCAGCGTGATGTCGCCGAACTGCGTGGTCCGAATGGCTCGCGGAACGACAACCCGGACCGCATAAGCGGTCTCGGGGTATGGATCGCACGAATCGCCGATCCCGTCTCCATCGCGATCGCGATCGTTGCGTGCCGAGGTATCGGGGCATAGGTCCAGGTCGTCTGCGATGCCGTCGCCATCAGGGTCATCGCACGCATCGCCGATACCGTTGAGATGGAAGGTGTCGAGTTGCCGTGGGTTGCTGACCAACAGGCAATTGTCGCAGGCGTCACCGAGTGGATCGCGGTCCTGATTGCGCTGATCGCTGTTCGGGGTGTTTGCGCAGTTGTCGAGCAGATCGACGATCCCATCGTGGTCGGGATCGTCGCAGGCATCCCCGGCTCCTCCGGCGTGAATCACGTCAGCCTGATCCAGATTCCAGGTTGCCGGACAGTTGTCAGAAGAATCCAACACCGTGTCACGGTCGCTGTCGGCGCTGCGTAGATCGCTACCAAGAGTGAGCTCGGCGCGATTGTCCAACCCGTCACCATCGAGATCGGCATCGGGGTCAACGAACTCGACCACGGTTGCCAGACCGGTCATCGAGAAGTCGTCGATCAGCCACGCTCCGGTGTCGTAGTTCCCATCCCTTTTGAACCAGTAACGGAACTGTATCGATCGGAACGGCCCTTCGGCGGCGATCTCGAAGGAACGCAATGACCAATCGCGGCTCATGAACGCCACCGTTTCGAGTGCTGTCCAACTCACACCTCGATCGAGCGTGAAGTCCACGCCTCCTCGGACGTTGTACTGCGTCGAGCTGAACCAGTCGAAATAGTCGAGTCGATGCTGGAACTGCGGATGAAGTTCGAAAAGCGGCGAGAACAAGTATCCAGCTCGACCGCCCCTTATCCCGTAGGGCACGAAGGCTGTCCACACGTTTGCGCCCGAGTGCGCAGCGACTCCGTTGGACGGCGGAATCAAACTCCACGGGTGTGTGCGCAGCAGGTCG
>CAZAHQ010000779.1:0-1800 GCA_964484415.1 uncultured Acidobacteriota bacterium
GATTTCCTCCCCTGGTTCCTGTCGATCGAGGACGCGATGTACTCGTGCGTTTCCTGCGAGACGTGGAGCGCGTACAAGATGAAGATGAAGGGGCTCATTACCGCCGCGCTGCCGGTACTGTGGGTCGACGGGACATTCGTGCGCAATCCCCTCGTGCGCACCGATGCGTACTTGGACGACGGAGAAATCGTCTATGGCGAGCCGGTGCGCGAGGACCGCGTCGCCGCCGCACGCGAACTCGTGAAACGCGCCGAGGTGAGATTCGACCGCCTCGACACCGAGGTCGCGCGACTCGTATGGCGGTTCGCGAACCTGTTTCCCGGATGCCTGATGAAGTCCATCGACGGAATTCGTGCCAAGAAGAAGTTCTTCTGGGACCAGATGAAACTTCCCAACCGGCACTGGCTCGCCGCCAATATGGCGACCGAGGCATGGCTCGGGTTCACGGCTTTCGCGACACGCAAGGCGACCGGACGGGATGTCGTCGACTTCCTCTCCTACCGGCAGGCGCTGGCGTCGGGGGCGATCTTCGACGAGGAACTCGCCACGCGAGTCCTGCCACACCCGCGGGGTGCGACGCGATGACCGTTCGCATCGCACGTGTTTCAGGCGGATACCCCCTCACCGCGACCGTTCCGTGGTCGCGATCGCAGCGCCGGCCCCACGTCAGGACCGGAGTCCCCAGGAGATGTGCATGAACCAACGACCCGGATCAGGATGTTCCCCGCGCGGGCACTGGAAGCGCCGCCTAGCCGAGTCGCTCGCCGTCTGTGCGGTGGGGCTGCTTGCCTTCTTGCCCCAGCCGTCGTCGGGCGCCGACTATCCCACCCGGACGGTCAGGATGCTGGTCCCCTTCGCGCCGGGCGGCTCGACCGACATGGTCGCCCGGATCGTCGGAGCGGAGCTCACCGGTCGTCTCGGCCAGCCGGTCGTCGTCGAGAACAAGCCCGGTGCAGGCACGGCCATAGCGATGCAGGCGGTCGCCACCGCGGCGCCCGACGGATACACGCTCCTGTTCGGATCGTCCGCGCTCGCGAACTATCCGAGCCTCACCCGGAACGTCGTGCTCGACGTGCAGCATGATCTCGTTCCGGTGACGATGGTCGTGTCGGGGATGTATATCGTCCTGGTGAATCCGTCCGTTGCCGCGACGACGCTGCGGGAGCTGATCGCCCTCGCGAAAGCGAAGCCCGGACAGCTCAACATCGGCTCCGCCGGCAGCGGCTCCGCGAATCACCTCGCAGGCGAGCTCTTCAAGGCGGCCGCGGGCGTCGATCTCGTGCACGTGCAATACAAGGGCAGCGGGCCGGCCCTCACCGCCGCGATCGCCGGAGAGGTTCAGGTCATCGTCGAGCCGATCATCTCGGCGCGCGCCTACGTCGAATCCGGACGGTTGCGCGCACTCGCGGTGACCGGAGAACGGCGTTCGGTCGCCCTGCCGAACCTGCCTACGGTGGCTGAAAGCGGCATCCCCGGGTTCGAGGCCAGCTTCTGGCTGGGAGTCCTCGCGCCGGCCAACACGCCGAAGGGCATCGTCGCGACCCTGTCGGATGCGATCCGGGCGATCGTGAACGATCCGGCGGTCAGGGCGCAACTTGTGGCCCAGGGCGTTGAACCGATCGGCGATCGGCCGGAGCAGTTCGCGCGGAAGATCTCGGACGACATCGCCAAGTGGGGCAAGGTGATCCGCGACGCGAAGGTCGAGGCGCAGTAGCGCCGCCTTGCACGCGTCCTGCGCAGGCGTCAGGGAGGGGGTGCCGTCTGCGCGTCCGCCTCGTTCCGGAGGATCGGCATGCCCAT
>CAZAHQ010000780.1:0-1798 GCA_964484415.1 uncultured Acidobacteriota bacterium
GGGGTCGTTTCGGTTGCGACGTTTGTTCTCGTCGCGCAAATGCTCGTATGGAAAGCGGGCTTGCGGATACTTGTAGAGCGCCTTCATGTAGGAATGTGTCGGTGTGGAGTCGAGGAAGAAGTACTCCTCCTTCACATCCTCGCCGTGATTCCCTTCCGGACCCGTCAAGCCGAACAGCCGCTCCTTGAGAATCGGATCGCGCTCATTCCAAAACGCAAACGAAAAGCAGACGCGCCCTTCGCGATCGGTTAGACCCAAGAGTCCATCCTCGCCCCAGCGATAGGTCCTCAGATGGGAGTGATCAAAAGGGAAGTCGGACCAGACCTCGCTCGTGGCGGAGTAGTCCTCGCGCACCGTGCCCCACTGCCGGTCGGCCAGGTACGGGCCCCAGCGTTTCCAGTTCTTGGTCCGTTGCGCGTCTTCGTCGAGTCGGCGGCGCTCTGCTTTTCCTGGCATCCGCCTATTGTGTGCGAGACACAGCCTCGGGTGTCGGTGCCATCAGCACGAGTTCGCTCAATCGCAGCGCCTCGCCCACCGACCAGGCTTGGAACGGACAGCCGCGCGGCGCGTGCGGAGCGTCTCCGTCGGCAATTTCGGGCAGGTGTCCCAAACCGCAGGCATCCAGATGCGACAACAGCGGGTCGAGAAACACGATCCGGGCGCGGCGCCTGGCCTCGGCATCGTTGCCGTGCGCCTTGACCCAGGCCTCCACGAACGGACCGATCAACCACGGCCAGACCGCACCCTGGTGATAGATCGCGTCGCGCTCGCTGGGGCCGCCACGATAGCGCGGGGCGTAGCGCGGTTCCTCGGGCGCGAGACTGCGCAGGCCGACCGGGGTCCAAAGGTGCCGCTCGACCGCGTCGATCACGCTGCGCGCTTGATCTTTCGACAACAACTCGATCGGCAACCCGCCCGCGGCGAGCACTTGGTTGGGTCGCAGGGTGGCATCGACTGCACCGACCTTGCCTTCGACATCGACGACGTCGTACAAAAATCCTTCCGGGCTCCAGAACTTGGCGGCAAACGCCGTGCGACCACGTTTCAACAGCGCTGCGTAGCGATCAGTCCATTCACCGGCGGCTTGTAGCGCCGACAACCACAGCGCCTGAATTTCGACCGGCTTGCCCCAGCGCGGCGTGATCGGCACCGCATCGACTCGCGCATCCATCCAGGTCAAGTTGCTGCCCGCTTCACCGGCAAACAAAAGCCCATCGTCATCGACACGAATGCCGTAGCGCGTGCCGCGCATGTGCCCGTCGAGAATCGCCTCGATGGTGGTGCGCAGCGCCTTCTGTTCGGAACCGGGTGGCGCCGGGCTGCCGTCGTGCGGGTGCAGGTACTCGTGCGCCGCCAACACGAACCAGAGCGAGGCATCGACCGTGTTGTACTCGGGTGGCTCGCCGCGATCGGGGAATCGATTGGGGAGCAATCCGCCCGCAACACTGCCGGTCCATGAAAGCAAGATGTCGCCCGCGATCCGCCGCCGTCCGGTGGCCAAGCACAGACCACGCAGTGCGATGAAGGTGTCGCGGCCCCAGTCGGCGAACCACGGATAGCCCGCGATGATCGTGCGGCCTCGATCGCCGCGCCGGACCAGGTAGCTGTCGGCGGCGCGATGCAAGCGCGAGGTGAACTTCGCACGACGCCGGCGCTCGGCGTTGCGCAGTGCCGCGGCCCGCAATCCGGCCGACTCGGTGCTGGGGTCGAATTCACCATCCGTGTCGGCTTCCAGAATCAGATGCGCGTCTCCGGCCGTGAGATCGAAGCTGAAGCAGCCGGGTGTGGCCAGATCTTC
>CAZAHQ010000781.1:0-1796 GCA_964484415.1 uncultured Acidobacteriota bacterium
CGACTCAGCCATCTTCGCTCTCGAGGACGAGCCAGCTACGGCCCCGATCGTCGGCTGCCTCGTTAAGGACCAGTGCCCGCACCGTCCATCGATCACAAACGACGGAGCCCACATCGTCTTCGATGTCGGAGATGACTTCGGAGGCGATCTCTACACCGCCGGCGCTACCGGTGACGACCTCGAGCAGCTCACCGACGGCCCCGAGCTTGATTGCTGTGCTGCCTTTGCCCCCTAGGAAGTCGAAAGGACGCTGAGCCCGTGAACCGGCACCGAATCATCGCCTACCACCTACTCACGGCCGGCTTAGTTCTTGCTGCCTTGGCGGCGATCCCGCCCGCCTTTGCAGATTTCGCTCCGAGCCGGGTCTTGCGCGGAAAGGTCGACCAGCAGGGTCGTGTTGAAATCGAGATAGGGACGCGCCGCATTGAGGGCCGGAACTACCGCGTCTACCGCACGCGGTTTCGCAATATCGGAATGCGCTGCTCCAATAGGACCTTGCGGCGGACGAGTTTTGGCGCGACCGAGATCATCAGGTTTGATTCCGCTCATCGCCGTAAGCTGAGTTCCGGGGCACGTTCGGAAGGCTCTACAGGGCGAAGTGGCTGGGAATACCACAGCGAGGTCGATCGCTGGAGCCACGCTTCTGGGACGTTGAAGGCATTCGAGATCGAGCGCGGAGGAAAGCACCGCGTGGCGTGTCGGACTGGCGCCCTTTCGTGGAGCGCCACAACCCGCTGAGGTTGGATCCCCCGGGCGCAAGACGCGGAGACGCTCCGACCTTGGCGGATCCGGGGGCTAGTCAGCTCGCTAGAAGCTGACGACCCGACTCAGCGCAGAGTCGCGCTCGCGCATGAGATCGCAACGCATCGAGCCGACGCGCTCGTAATCGGCAACCAGTTCTCTGCGCCGCGCGGCCAGGGCGGCAAACTCATCCGCGAGGTCCAAAGCTTTCGGGTCCGCTGCTCGCCGGCGCAAGTAGGCCTTCTCATCGCGCCAATAGCACTCGACCTTCCGGTCGTAATGCGCTTGCGCGGCCGTGTAGCTCTCGATGCTTACCGCGGTCACCTCATCAGATTAGAACCTGACGTTGACAGGGTCGAACGTTTCCCCCGAAAGGCGGTGCTGAGGGAGGCGACAGCCAGGTGACGCCCGGCGCCCGCCTGGTCGCTGGCGCCGACAGAAGATTCGGCCGCTGGTCGTATTCTCGAGCTGGCACGACGATCTCGCCGACTGCGCATCCGTTCCGTTCCGGACCCAAGACGCCGCAGAAAGCCAGCTCTAGAAGCCAGGCCGGCCGAAGTTTGAGCCTCGGTGGCGCGCGGCCACGCGGTCCTCCGCTGTATGAGCCAACCGGTCTGGTTGGGCCGATGGATGCTGACCGGCATCGAGCGGCTTGGCAAGATTCGTTGTAAGAACGACAGCGTGTCGTAGTTATCGTCTATGATGCCGTTGATGGCTGAGGAACTGCTGCCCAGATTCATAACCAATCACGTGGTCGACCCGCTGCTTGGAACCGCTCGAACCCGCGAGCGCTGGGAGCGCGAGGGCTTCTTGCCTCCGGGCGAGTTGGTTTCTGGATTTCGTTCCAAGGTGAAGATCTACACGAGCCTCTCGGTAGCGCGACTTGCGGCGCCCAAGCAATTGGACCGGGCCGCGACCCTCCAGAAGAGGTGGGCGCAGCTCACGATGAGGCTTTATCGCGGTTCGGCTTTCGCAGATCTTCGGTCTGTCCTCAAGGAGGTTCTGGGATCCAAACAGCCGCGACAAGTTGGTGTGGCCGATCTTTTCGTCACTCT
>CAZAHQ010000782.1:0-1794 GCA_964484415.1 uncultured Acidobacteriota bacterium
TGCGCATTCTGGGCAGTGCGATCGCCAACCTCGCGTACACCGCCAGCGGGACGCTCGTGGCCAGCTACACCCGCGCGAAGTTGTGGGATGTGGCGGCCGGTGTGCTCGTGATGGAGGAAGCGGGCTGCGCCGTGGCGCTCGATCCGCCGCTCGGCCGCATCGCTGCGGCTCAATATGGCGCGGAGCAGCCTGCCATTTCCATCGCGGTCGATGCCCGCGCCAACGAAAAACTCACGCCGTTGCGATCGTTCCTGCGGCCTGTCTCCTGAAATAACGGGAGTGTGCACCTGAAAGAACAAGCATGGAGTGATCGCATTCGACACATCCAGCCTGGACGACAATGCCACCATCACGAGTGCAAAGCTGAAGTTCAACGTACATACCGTTACGACGAACAACATCTATCAGGCAAGGCTTCGGATGTTTGTTGGTGGTACTAGTCCTTGTCCGACTTCTCTCGACGCGAAGTACTGGGCAGACTGCGCAGGTGCGGTCGATTTGGGGACCATCGACATCAACGGGACAGGAAACTACGAGTTCACCATCCCAAGCCCCAATTCGGTCATCGAAAAGACTCTCACAACTGTGTTCATGATCGAGGATGCATCGATCGAATCGCTCGGCGCGTCGCTCTGGGACACTGCATGGGAGTTGCGATCGGTTGCCGCCGGAAGCGCTTGGGCACCAACCCTCGAGGTCGTGAACTAACGGCGCAGGACCATCTAATCAAGATCGAGCCGGTTCGCGGGATCGGCTCGATCTTGCTTCGACGAGATCAATGCTCCGTTCGGTCGAACCCATCCGGAACAACGTAGGTATCGGGTGGAATCTCACGTAACGCAGTCCCCGTCAGCGCGTACTCGACCAGAAGCTCATTGTCGACGTAGTGGCGCACTCGCACCGGGCAGCCGCCGAGTTTCGGGATGGCACGGACGACGGTGCGTTCTCCGCCCTGGATCGGAAGGCCGGCCCACCAGCGCGCGAAGGTCGCACCCGCATCGAGCGCCACGGCTTTCAAGAGTTCGCTGTTCGAGACTGCACTCCACGGCGCGACCCACACTTCGTCGCGCCACGCGGGATTCGGGCCGCCAATCGACGTCGAATCCGGCCCCTCGCCTCCGGTCGCGACCCAGACCTCACAGAGAAGTCCGGCCACCTTCTCGCGCTTCCCCGAAGCGGTGAACTCCAACTTGCTGAAGCGCAGCCGTGCAGCCTGCAACGCTTCTTCCTCCGCGACCGCTTGCGCGCGTTCGCCGGCCGGCCGCGCCAGAATCCGTTCCTGCGAGCGCCGTGGCGAGTTCTTGTCGCTCCGCTGATCGATTTCGGTCACGCTGTCCTGCTGCGTGTAGTTGTGCCACATTGACGATATCGTCCACAAGACGCCGAGATCCGAGCGATACACGTACTTGGGCAGCCGGAACGCGTCCGGACCCAGGGCGCGGACGGCCACCCGGTCCTTCGCGCACGAGATCTCGAACTGCGCCGGCGAGCTTCCCGGCACCGTCTGCGTGAAGGTGAGGACCAAGTCCGCAGCCGCGGCGGGCAAACAACCTAGAAATAGCGACAGCGCGAAGAGCAATCGTGTCACGAAGACGCCTCCTTTGCGCGGCCACCCGCCGCGTGCCTGGGTGAACTATACAAAAAAAGCCGGGCCCACGGTCGTGGACCCGGCTCTGGATTGTAACCCGATCAGACGATCAGTTGTACATGGTCTTGACGGTCGACCAGGTCTTGTTCTCGACGCCGATCTGGGTCTGGTTCTTGATGTGCACGGACCAGCCGCAGATCGTGCCG
>CAZAHQ010000783.1:0-1794 GCA_964484415.1 uncultured Acidobacteriota bacterium
GAAGATATCCTTCGACCACGTCGGCTGTGATCTTGCGGATTGGCCAATTCTTGCAAGGAACGCCGAATCGCCCGCCATCAGGACGGTTCTTTCCGCGCTTCGTGTCATCGCATCGTTTCGCGGTCGAGCCGCCCATGAACCAATGCAACTCATTCGAGTAATCGGTGTAGCAAACGCGGTCCGCGTGCTCGTCAAGGAATCGCTCGACCACCACGACAAATGGGGTCTCGGGACCGCCGTTGTCGCCAAGTTGCTTTGCTTCTTCGCGCAAGCGGACGAGTTCCTTTTCCGCTTGCAACTTGGTGTCCGCGTTTTTTGGACCCGCAACAGGATCGCGGTTGCGAATCCCGCCAAAATCAGTCCGCCATGCGCCGCGGTTATACCACGGCCGAGGTGTGCGCGCCATCGAATTGTCCTCCGAGATGGTGGTTATTTCCCTACACCAATCCCTGAGAGCCTTGTGAGAGGGGTTCCTGGGTTTGCCGAGCCCCTGGGCGGAACTGCCATTCCCCCAGGGGCTTACATCAACTATTTTAGTGTCGGGGCGACAGGATTTGAACCTGCGACCTCACGATCCCGAACCGTGCGCTCTAGCCAAGCTGAGCTACGCCCCGAACAAGCGCTGTTGTATATCGGATCGAGAGTCTCCGGTCAACGCAGGTTCGCGCGGACTGGGTAAAGCAAGCAATTTCGAATAACGGAGCAATGTGTTGTCGACGCAACGAAAAGCCCTGCTGGTGATTTTCCTGACGGTTTTCATCGACCTGTTAGGCTTCGGGATCGTCATGCCGATGTTGGCGCGGTACGCGAAGGAGCTGAATGCGTCCGGCGCGACGATCGGGCTCTTAATGGCATCTTTCTCGGCGATGCAGTTTATTTTTGCACCGTTGTGGGGGCGATTGTCCGACCGGGTGGGGCGCAGGCCGGTGCTAATACTGGGGTTGGTCGGCTCTGTGATTTTTTACGGTCTGTTTGGTTATGCCTCAACAATCAAGAGTTTGTCGCTGTTGTTTTTTTCCCGGATTGGCGCTGGAATCGCCGGCGCGACGGGCCGACCTGGCACGTCGCTTGCAGACGCGGAGACAGCTACGATCGAGGCGGAGTGGCGCGATCGTGCGGGCGAACCGGGCACCGGCGGTGCAGGGTCTACAATGATCGACTATTGGGGCTGCCGGTGTGCGGTCGCGGGGGCACGGCGCTCGACGATCGGTGTAGGCGTCGGAGGGGGACGATGAAACTGTCGCAGGTCGAGTGGGGCACCGTCAGCAAGGCGGCGATCAAGGAATACGGCAAGGACGATATCGCGGGGTTGGCGGCCGAGATGGCCTACTGGATCGTCTTCTCGCTCTTCCCCCTCTTCATCTTCATCGCATTCCTCACCGGGATCATCAACCAACTCACCGGGCAGGATTTCTACACCCGGATCACCGACAGCCTCTTCCGGGTGCTCGAACCGAGCACCGCGGAGACGTTGCGGAAGGTGCTGGGGGAGGTCGTCTCGCCGCAGGGCGGGGCGCTCTCGATCGGGGCCCTCGTCGGCGCGGTGCTGACGCTGAACTCGGCCTCAGCGGCGATCGACACGACGATGAAGGCCTTCAATCGCGCCTACGGCGTGGCGGAGACGCGTAACTTCGTCATGAAGAAGCTGCTGTCGCTCGGGCTGACCCTGGTGCTGATCCTGCTGATCGTCGGCGGCGCGATCTTCCTCGCGATCGGCGGCGATCTGGTCGCGAAGCTCGGCCTCGGCTCGCTCGCGACGGTCGTCATCAGCGGGCTGCGCGTGGTCGGCGCGCT
>CAZAHQ010000784.1:0-1792 GCA_964484415.1 uncultured Acidobacteriota bacterium
CAAGCGACGGGCCAACTCCGCCAGCCGCTCGAAGTATCTGCGGGTGGTCGCGGGATCGGCCGGCGGCGGAATGGTCATCAACCCTTCCACCCGCAAGCCATCACGACGGGCCAGGCTCTCGACCAACGCTTCAACATCACCCAGCGCCAGACCCGACTTGCTGGCCTCGCCGCCGAGATTCACCTCGATCAGAGCCCGCACTGGATGTCCGCGCTCACGGCCCAAACGATCGAGCGCCTCACCCAAACGCAGCGAATCCAGCGAATGGATCAGCGAACACAGTTCCACCGCGCGCCGTGCCTTGTTGCGTTGTAGCGCACCAATGAAGTGCCACTGCGCTTGCGGCAACTGTGGAGCCTTCTGTTCCAGCTCCTGCACGCGACTCTCGCCGAAGCAAGAAACTCCGGCTTCGAAAGCCACTCGCACCGCGTCGCCGGTTTGCGTCTTGCTGGCGGCCACCAGCGTAACCGAGGCCGGGTCGCGGCCGGCGCGCTCCGCCGCGCCGCACACGCGCGCGATGATCTCACGCGCGCGATCGGCGACGGCGCTGTGGCTCACGCGCTCGGCTCCCGTCCGGACTCACGACGATCCATCGCGATGTTGGCCAGATGATCGGCGTCGCCATTCTCTTCGCGTCGCACATGGAGCACCGTGAATGCGCGAAACCGCGCGATCTTGCTGCGCACCTGTTTCATCAGCTCTTGCAGGTGAGGTTGCTTCACTCGATAAACGCCGGTGATTTGTCGCTGCAGCAATTCGCTGTCGGTGCGCACCTCGATTTCGGTGGCCCCCAAGCGATGCGCTTCATCCAACGCCGCGATCATCCCTTGATACTCGGCGACGTTGTTGGTGGCTACGCCGACATAACCCCAGACGCGCAGTAACTCGACTCCACCCGCATCGCGCAACATCACGCCAAAACCTGCAGGACCGGGATTGCCACGCGATCCGCCATCGACCCAAGCAAAAGTCTTCATGAGTGGTCGCCGCTAAATGCCGGCCGCAGGTGAAGCGACGCCCGTACCTTCACCAGAACCGAGGACCCCAGCAGGCTCGTCGGGGGCGGGTTCCCCTTCGGCGGCCGTCGATTCATTGCCAAAATCACCCCAGTAGAGAATGCGGCGGCAACTATCGCAGGTGATCAGTTCGACACCGCGGCGAACTTGGTTGATGAGGTGCGGACGCAGTCGCATCCGACACGCCGAGCACGCCTCGCCCTCGATCTTGGAAACGGCGACACCACCGCGCGCGCGACAGATTGACTCGAAGCGTGTGTAAAACCCCGGAGGCAATTCTTTTACGATTAGGTCTCGCAGCGCGGTGAGGTCAGCCAACCGATGGCTGACCTTGGTCGCTTCCTGCTCGAGCGTGCCGCGCTCGGCATTGACCCGTTCGCGCTCCTCGAGCATGCGTGCATCGGCCTCGCTGGCGGGTCCCGACAGCTCTTCGATTTGCTGCTCGATGCTCAGGATTTGCTCTTCGAGGCTCGCCAAAGAATGTTTACTGAAGTCGATCTCATTGAGTGCGGCGCTATACTCACGCTGGTTGCTGACTTGCATGAGCTTCTGCTGCAACTGTTGGAGACGCGATGAAACCTCTTCGCGTTCGCGGTAGAGGCGAGTCCGGTCTTGGAGCAAGGCCTCATGACGAACTCTCGCGGCACCAATTTCGCCGGTCGATTGCTGATAGCTCTGCTCCAGCGCTTCGAACTTCGCGGGAGCTACTTTGACCTGTTCGTCGAGCGTACGGATCTCGAAAAGGATGTCCTGCAATCGCACGAGTCGCCGGATCT
>CAZAHQ010000785.1:0-1792 GCA_964484415.1 uncultured Acidobacteriota bacterium
GTTTCTGCCGGGAGCCCCTCCAGCGACTCGTTCGGCATACCAAAATCGATCGCTCGCTTGGGGTGGTAGTAGGCACCGCGCGTCATCTTGTACTCGCTCCACGACGGCGGAAAGAAAAGGGTTGCCACAGCCAGTACCGTGGCACCTGCGGCGAGCCAGCGCGGTCCGCGCCCGAGCCAATCGCGTTGCCACATAAGTACGATCGCGGCGACGAACGCGTTGAGCGACGCTCCGAGGATCAGGCTCTTGGCCAGTCCGAGTTGAGGAATCAAAACGAAGCCGGCCAAGAACGCCCCCAAGGCAGAGCCGACCGTGTTGAAGAAATACAGATCGCCGACGGCGCGCGCGGTCCCGCGCTCACGGGCCAGGGCCGTGGCCAACAGTGGAAACAGCGCTCCCAGCACCAAGGTCGGCAAGATCATCGTCACCGCCGAGAGCACGAACGCCGCGAGCAATACCGTCTTGCCGCTGATCCCGAAGCGCAGGTAGAGCATCACGAACAGATCATTGGAGTAACCCAACAACACCAAAGCGACGATCGACGACACCGCGAACGTGAGCATCCCGATTGCGTAGGCGCCGTAGGCGTTCTTGAGCCGGATCAACCATGGGCGAATCAGAAAACTCCCCAACGCGATTCCTAACAGAAATGTCGCAAGCATCGAGGCGAAGGCGTAGGTCGAGGAGCCGAAGACCATCCCCAGCCCACGCGTCCACGCGACCTCGCTGGCCAAGGCCGTCGCTCCGACCACGCCATACGTCAACGCCGCGAGATTCCAGCGAGTCGGTGTTGCTGCCAGCACACTCCCCGCGGCCTGAGGCACAGCGCGGTGTGATACCTGGCGCGCCAGCCACAGCGCCAGTGCGGCCGCGGCCAGGTCGAATCCGGCACCGATGGCGTTGGTCCAACGCACACCAACCGCTGGGAACAACACGAACGTCGCCAGCAGCACACCGATAACCGCACCCAGCGTGTTGGCGCCGTAGAGCAATCCGATGGCTCGGCTATCCGCCTTCTCGTCGTCGATCAGACCGGCCAGCAGTACCGGAAGTGTGGCGCCCATCAGGATCGTCGGTGTGATCAAGGCGAGCAGCGCGAGTACGAAGCGCGCGATCGATGAGGTCCAGAAATCAAGATCGCCCAGCGATGACCACCATAACGATGCCAGCCCGGACAACAGCAGCGGAACCACCAGGGCGTACGCGGCGATACCGATTTCCAACCGCGCATAGACCGCCAGCCCGCGAAATCGCCGCGCGAACCGGCCCCCGATCAGGCCACCGATTCCGAGTCCCAGCATGTAAGCCACGAGCACTGTGCTGATCGCTAGCGTCGTCGAGCCGAAGACCAAGCGCAACAACCTGGACCAGACGACCTCCAAAATCAAACTACCGGCACCCGACAGCAGCAGAAGTCCCGCTGCTGTTCGAAGCCGCGCTGACGAATTCATCGAGGTGTTGCTCCTGTTTCTTGCAGCGCGGCGAGATCTCTCTCGGCTTTGCGCACGGTGTCTCGTTCCTCGCGCCGCGGACTCGCGAGTTTGATGTAGGTGCGCAGCGCCTCGGCGGCTTCGGTGCGTCGATTCAACGCAAGCAAAGCCTGCGCCCGGTTATGCAACAACGCCGTGTCGCGAGGGGCCAATCGCAGTCCGGTATCGGCGGCGGTAAGCGCGTCAGCCGGTCGTTGCAGGTCGAGTTGGATCGCCGCGAGGTTGGTCCACTCTTGAGGAGACTCGGGCGCGGCCCGCGCGGCACGTTGAAAGTAGTCGTGCGCGCGATCTTATTTCTTATC
>CAZAHQ010000786.1:0-1789 GCA_964484415.1 uncultured Acidobacteriota bacterium
CTCCGGGCCATGACTTGACCGATGGGACCAGATCGGCAGCGCTGAGGGCCACGAATCGCTCCGGTTGTCGAGCGATGAGCGGCACGATCCGACGCTCCCAGTTTCCGCCTCGCGCCGGCACGATGAGCAGTACCGGTGCATCGGCGCCGATACGCGCGTCGCTCAGTGCGACAGACAAGTCGCTGCCGCCGCGATCCCGATGATCGCGCGACAGCGCGATCGCCTCGCGGATCTTGGCGCGATCGCTGGTCGGCACGGGAGTCCCATCTGCCGCAAACGGAATCTGTCCTCCGATCGCTCCAGCATCAAGCAGCGCTCGTGCCGCGCCCGCGGAGGCGTCGTCCCCAACCCCCGCAACCAAGTAGACCAAGGG
Organism: uncultured Acidobacteriota bacterium; assembly: GCA_964484415.1. GTDB lineage: Bacteria > Acidobacteriota > Polarisedimenticolia > J045 > J045 > JANNUT01. Next base: position 374 of record CAZAHQ010000786.1, read on the forward strand.
CCGGCGTTCCGGCTGTCGCGCTGTCTCTGGAGCACGTACCAACAACTGCCGTGTCCTCGCGTAAATCTTCCACAAAATCAAACGCGCCGGATCGGAGCGGGTGTACGGGCGGTTGTCGAATGGATCGCCCTTGGGCCGCGCGTGAGGGTGCGGCAGAACATCTCCACTGGTGAGCGCGGAAAGCAATTCTGAAGCCGGCAATCGCCCTGGGTCTGGTTGAATCACCACCACGCGAGTTTCTTCGTGTCTGATTCGCATGCGCCAGACGCCGAAAAGATCTCCGGCGATCGCCTCACGCACGATCGTCGAACCTAGTCGCCGTTCGAGCGGAAGCACTTCCTCGCGCCAGAACGATCCCTCGCGGATCAATCGGACCTCCGCCAGCGGCTCGACCCAGCGCCAATCGGGACTCGCGACCAACGGTAGAAATCGGTGCCGCAGTGAGAATCCGGTCTGACATGAATATCCCTCGACCGCCGCAAGCGGTCCTGTCGCGCCGGTGCTCTCGAGGTTTGAAAGGGCCCGTCGCAATACAAACCAGGCGACCCCGCTTGCAACGCCAGTGATGGCAACGAAGACCAAACCCCATAGGCCGGCAGCGGAGAGGACCAAGTCCATTCGTGTGCGCCCCAAGTACCAGGCTCCCAACGAGAGTGCAGCGAACACACTCCCCCTCCCGGTCAGAGGCCACAACGGCCCCAGCTTGGTCCAGGCTTTGAAGATCGGCGTCACCGTTGAAAGGATAGCGCCCGCTCAGGCCGAACTGCCTGAATCATCCTCGACTGGCCGATCCTGAGACGGGCATTAAACTCCCCCGCAGTCGCGGATAGCCGCGACCGAGGTGAGGGCAGATGACGAATCGAAAGATGCTAGTAGGGCTGGCGATGCTCCTTGCTGTTGCCGGTTGCTCGGGTAAGAACAAGGCCGCAAAGGGTGGTGACTCGCCGGTGGATCGCATCCCGGTCGATGAAGCGGTGATCGTCTTCCGCGACAAGCAGGTGAGTGGAGCTTGGCTGCGCAACTGGTGTGGTACTCAAGAAGTGATGCTGCAGGCCAGTGGTCCGCTTCAGGCCGACGAGTACTCCCTGATCAAGGCCGGCATGCAACTCCTCACCAAGATGCTATTGGTATCCACCGAAGCCGAGCGTCGCGGACTCAAAGTCGAGAACCAGGAGATCGAAGCGCGCCTGAGCAAAGAGATGTCGCAGTTCGAATCGACCGAGGCCTGGATGAAGCGGTTGGAGGCATCGGGTAGCTCGCGTGAGAAGCGGCGCGAAGAGTTGCGAATCGAGCTTCTCGTAGAGAAGTACGAGAAGGAGATTTTGACGCCCGAAGTCATGAAGACACAGGCGTGAACGGAGTTGGGCCGCATGAAGAGGTTGGGAAACTTGTCATAGAAAGCCCGCGCGTGCTCTT
>CAZAHQ010000787.1:0-1781 GCA_964484415.1 uncultured Acidobacteriota bacterium
CCATCTTTTGTCATGCCGGCGTTGAGCACGACGAGCGAAACACCGCCATCGGCCTTCGTCTCCTTGGCGAGCAGGTCGAGCGCAGCCTGTGCTGCCGCTGGATTCGAAAGATCGAGTGCCAGCCCGCGCACGACCCCGCCACCAATCGCCAGATCACGGGCCGCCGCGTCGGCGCCTTCCTGAGTGCGCCCGGTGATGATCACCTCGGCGCCCGAAGCAGCCAACGCGCTTGCAATCGCATGCCCGATTCCGCGAGTCCCTCCCGTAACGAGGGCACGTTTTCCGCGAATCCCTGGCCATTCCATGCTCTGCTCCTTCTAGCCCGAGGCGCCGACCGTATTCGGGTTTCGACTATTGGGCGAGGGCCGTGGCTGCCGCCTGAAGCTCGGCGGGCGTACCACCGGGCAGCGTGCGGAGGTTCTCGTTGATGCGGCGCGAAAGTCCGGCCAGAACACGCCCACATCCGACCTCGACAGCAACCGTCGCGGCGTATTCGCGCTCGATCTGCAGCATCGTTTCGACCCAGCGAACCGGGGAAGCTACTTGGCGCACTAGGTTTTCCCGTGCGTTGACACCGGACTGGACCGGCTCAGCGTCGACGTTGGCGATGACCGGGAAGCGCGGCTCCGAGAACACCAGGGTTTCCAGAAACGCTGCGAGCACCTCGGCCGCAGGTTTCATCAAGGGACAGTGAAACGGGGCGCTGACCGGGAGAGCGATCGCTCGCTTGGCCCCGGCCGCCGGTGCTGCGTCGATCAGTCGGTCGACCGCGGACTTGTGCCCCGCCACGACGATCTGGTCTTGCGCGTTGAAATTGGCAGGGACAAGAACTTCTTCACCCTTGCGAACGCTCGCGCACAACTCGTCGACCTGAAGGCTGGACAATCCGATCACCGCCGCCATGGCCCCCACGCCGAATGGCACCGCTTGCTGCATCGCCTCTCCGCGCAATCTCACCGCGCGCACCGCATCGGTGAATTGCAGCACGCCGGCTGCCACCAACGCTGAGTACTCTCCGAGACTATGACCGGCCGCGACCCCGGGACTCGGCACCGTCGGGGCAAGAACGCGCCATGCAGCCATGGAAACCGTCAACAACGCCGGCTGGGTGTTGCGGGTCAGTTTCAGCGCGTCTTCGGGCCCCTCGAAACAGACTCGCGACAGGCTCTCGCCAAGCGCTTCGTCTGCTTGCTGAAAAACCTCGCGCGCTTGCGGGTAGGTGTCGTACAACTCCTTACCCATACCGGGTGCCTGGCTGCCTTGGCCGGGAAAGATGGCGGCCCATCGATTGGTCGATTCGATCATCAGACGCGCTCCTGAACTAGATCGCGAGCCGCTGTTCGGCTTGATGAAGCGCTGCGATATCTTCCGCGATGCGAGCCAAGAGTGGCGAGCCGGCACAAGTATCGGCCACGCGGAGGGCGTTTCGGATCGCCTTCGCCGGTGAGCGTCCATGAGCCACGATCGCAACCTGTTGCAGACCTAGGAGTGGAACCCCTCCGTACTCCGCATAGTCCGCTTTCTTGGCGACCGCCTTCAGTCCGGGCTTGAGTCCCAGCGTCAGAAGCTTTCGCCAGGTTGACTTCGTGAGCTCCTCTCTCAGCATCTTGAAGAGACTCTCAGCGATCCCCTCGCCAACCTTCAACGCCACATTCCCCACGAACCCGTCGCAGACGATGACGTCGGCACTGTCGTCGAACAGGTGTGTCCCTTCAACGTTCCCGACAAAGTTGATCTTGGTCTCACGCAAGATCCCCGCGACTTCCTTGAGAACCTGATTC
>CAZAHQ010000788.1:0-1779 GCA_964484415.1 uncultured Acidobacteriota bacterium
AACTGTAGCCGCGCGGCCGGTAGTAGCGGTCGTAGAACTTGGGCTGGCAGGAGTTCAGGCTGATTCGGATGCTATTGAGCCCCGCCGCTACCAGCCGTTGCACAACTTCGGGTCGGCTGGCGTTCGTGTTGATGTGGACGGTGCCGCGCTTGGTCTGCTCGCGGATCTTGCGGATCGATTCCTCGAGCACCTCGGCACGCAATAACGGCTCTCCTTCACATCCTTGGCCGAAACTCACGATCGCTCGGTCGGCGGTCTTCAAATGTGACGTGGCCATCTCCACGATCTCGTCGACGGTTGGCTGAAAGGTCAGTCGCGGCTGCGTCACCGGGATCTCGTCGGACGGCTGGTAGCTGATGCAGCCGACACAGTCGGCGTTGCAGGCGGGGCTCGTGGGAATTGGAGCCTCGAACCGCCCCATCACGAAGTTCCGCGCGGCTGGGCAGCAGTAGGTGAGCGCGCAGTTCTTGACCAGGTGTTCTACCAAGCGATTGTCCGGATGCGATCGGAGCATCGCGTCCGCTCGACGCTCAATTTCCTCGGTGTCGAAGTTCGAGACTTCCTGGCGCTCGTCAGGGTCGACTCGGACCGCCGGGGTCACGAACGACCCGTCACGCCAAGCGATCGCCGTATAGGCGTAGAGCGGACGCGGGAGAGCTCCGGCCTCGCGCTCCCAGGCAGAGAGGTAGAGGTGCGTGAAGGCCGGGGGAAGAAAGCATGCGGCCGCGCAGAGTGGCGTTCCTTGATGCTCGACCAGGGTCGTCGGCCGACCCGACCGAGGATCCCAACCAATCGGGTGCCGGCCCGGGAGATGAAAAAGCAGAGTTCCCTGAGGTAGCGGGATGAACTCTGCCGGATGAACTCGTACGGCGGTCCCGCCGGATCGGCCCAACGCAAGGAGTTCTGGTATCTCGAAGACGCGACCATCGCGATTTGCGACGACCAAACAGGGGTCGACCGGCAGGGGATGGCGGGGTGGCATGCGGCGGATTCTCACCCAATCTGACGAAAAGGCACGCGCCGAGGAAAAACGGTGGGGACTCGATGTGGCGAGGCGATCGCGGATGGACCCGTTCGGACCGTGAACCGCGAAGAACCTTACGAGGATTGCAGGTAAGCGGTTGTAGAATGGCGACATCCCCTTTAGAATCAACGCGCTCGCCGTGGGCTCGGAGCGTGATCGTGAACCGCTCGAGCGGTTTGCCGCAGTCCTGCGGGCGAGACAAAGGGAGGCCCAGCCTTGAAATTCAAGGTAGGCGACAAGGTGGTGTACCCGAACCACGGCGTCGGCGTCGTGAAGGAGATCCGCCTGCTACCTTACGGCGGGCAGAGCACCACGTTCATCAGCTTGCAGATTCTCGCGAGCGATAGCGTCGTCATGGTTCCGGTCGAGAACAGCTCCGCCGTTGGTTTGCGCAAGCTGGTCTCCAAGCAGAAGGTCAAGCAGGTTCTGGACAAACTGCGAACCGCCAAGGTCGATGTCCCCAGCGACTGGAAGGGCCGCTACCAGGAAAACCAGGACAAGCTTCGATCTGGCGATCTCGAGCAAGTGGCGGAGGTTTTGAAAAACCTCACGTACCTCAACCAGATCAAGACGCTGTCGTATCGTGAGCGGAAGATGCTCGACCGTGCGCGCGCGCTGGTGATCAGCGAGTTGGCTGAAGCGAGCAAGTCGGTGTCCGCCAAGGTCGAAAAAGAAGTCGATGAGGCGATGTCCGACGTTCTCAAGCCGTCCACCACGCATTAGCGTTCGGGGCGGGCTGCAGTGGCCCGCCCATA
>CAZAHQ010000789.1:0-1778 GCA_964484415.1 uncultured Acidobacteriota bacterium
CGTCGGTTCACGACCGACGATCGGCTCGACCACCAGAAGTGGCGGGCCACCGGCCGGCTGCGATCCGAACAGTTCCCGTACCTCCGCCAGCGTGGCATCGACATCGACCGGCCCGACGATCACCAGGTGCGCGCGATTCGGCCGGTAGAAGTCTCCGTAGAACTGACTGGCGTGATCCAATGTTGCCGCGGCGATCTCTTCCTTCGTCCCGATCGGCGAGTGGCCGTAAGGATGACCCGCCAACGCGCGCGACTGAACCTTCATCAAGATTCGGTTGACGACATCGTTCTCGGCGCGCAGGCGTAGTTCCTCGGTAACGATCTTCTTCTCGTTGGCGAGGTTCTCCTCGGTCAAACTCAACCGCGTCATGCGGTCGGCTTCGATCCTCAGCACCGACGAGAGCGCCGACACGGGCACGTCCGATTCGTAGACGGTCTCGTCAAAACTGGTGTACGCGTTGTTGTAGCCGCCGCTGGCGTGATGAACTTGGTCGAGTGCTTGCTTGGAGTAGTTCTGGCTGCCGCCGAACATCAAATGCTCGAACAGATGAGCAAACCCGCGAGTACCCGGTACTTCGTCCACCGACCCGACGTGATACCAAAGACGCATCGACGCCACGGGGCACTCGGCACAGCGCACGACGGAAACCGCCATGCCGTTGGGCAATGACTCGTGATGAAGCGTATCGCCGGCAGCCAGGGCCGCCGGCGAGAACAACCCAATCAGCAGTGCGACGTGCTTCAGAACAGCTTCCCCAGCAACCCGCCGAGCCCTTGGCTCAGTACATCGGAGCTTGGAACTTCACCAGTCGGCGTCATCTTGTCGATCACCACGGGCAACAGATTCGCCAACTGCGATGCCGCGGCCCCGTGACTCAAGCCGAACTTGCTCGCCATCGCACCGATCTGGTCGTTGCCCAACAGGCCGATCAGTTGCTGTGGATCGATCGGAAGATTTTGCCCGGTTCCGACCCACGACCCGATGACGTCGCCGAGCCCCTTGGACTGCGCCAACTGCAGCAGTTGCGTCAACCCCGAACCGCCCTGGCCACCGAGCATTCCAAGGACGTGATGCACCATGTCTTGACTGGCGCCGTGATTCTGGCCTAGTCCACCCAACACCTGCCCAACCAACCCATCGAATAGTCCCATCATTGACTCCTTCCGCGACGCGGCGTTCCCTACCCAATCCCGCGGACAGTCTACGGGAAGATCGAGCGAAGAAAAGACTCCCACGCCTCGCGATACACGACGGCGCTGATCAGATGACCGTCGTCGTGTCCCCCATCCAGCTCGATCCAACGCTTCGGTTGGTTAGCCGCAGCAAACACGCTGCGACCGTGGCGGATCGGAATCGTTCGGTCGTCGCGCGCGTGTAAGAACAGTGTGGGGCAGTGCACCCGGCCGATCTTGGCGAGCGCGTCGAATCGATTCTTGGCGATCCGTTCGATCGGCCAGAGCGGAAACCAGTCTTGGCCGACACGCGCGGTAGAGATCAGCGTCCCTTCCAGAATCAAGCCGGCCAGCGGCACCTCGGTGGCCAGATCGACCGCAACGGTCGAGCCCAACGAACCACCCAACAGCACGATTCGATGCGGCGGCACGTTCTTCGTCTCACGCAACCAGGCATAGGTCGCACGCGCATCGAGGTAGAGCCCGGCCTCGCTGGGCGTTCCTTCGCTCTCGCCATAGCCGCGATAGTCGATCGCCAGCACGTTCAGCCCCATCGCGCGCCAAAGTCGAAACCGCTCGAGCCTCCCCCTCACCGCGAGGTGCCCA
>CAZAHQ010000790.1:0-1763 GCA_964484415.1 uncultured Acidobacteriota bacterium
CCCAGTTCAAACTCAAGGGCAACGCCGAAATCGACGGCGTGACTCTCGAATACCAGCGCAAAACGGAATCCACAGCAGTGCCATGACAGCCTCCAATCCATCGATCCACTGGCGGCGTCGCCTGGGTGCTATTGCGAGATGGCTGCACATCTACATCTCGATGCTCAGTTGTGCGCTGGTATTGTTCTTCGCCATCACCGGACTCACGCTCAATCATCCCGATTGGTTCAGTTCGGCACATCAGAGCGACACCAAAGGAAAATGCCCAGTTGGCTGGGTGAACACCGACGACACTCGGATCGCACGGCTGGAGATCGTGGAGCATCTGCGCAACCAGCATGGCGTGAAGGGGGCGATGAGTGAATTTCGCATCGAGGAAGACCAGTGTGCGGTTTCCTTCAAAGGACCTGGTTACAGCGCCGACGCGTTCATCTCGCGCGCCAGCGGTGAATACGATCTCACCGAAATGCGCATGGGCCTTGTCGCCATCATGAACGATCTCCACAAGGGCCGCGACACCGGCCCGGCATGGGCGTGGTTCATTGATGTGTCGGCCATTCTTCTTGCGCTCGTTTCACTCACTGGTCTGGCCTTGATGGCATGGATCAAACGCCATCGCTTCAACGGATACGCCGTGGCGGCGCTCGGCGGCATTGCTTGCTGGCTTCTCTATCTGTTCGCTGTCCCATGAATGCTCACATCCTGTTCTTCACGCTGATCCTCAGTCTTGCCTGGCCTTTGGCGGCACGTGCTCAAACCGGCTCGGGCATGGATCTCCTCGAGTCAAAAATCAGGCCCGTGTTGGTGAACCAGTGCTACGAGTGCCATTCCAAGCAGTCCGGCAAAACTAAGGGCGGACTAAAGGTCGATTCGCGCGATGCATTGCTGAAGGGCGGCGAGAACGGACCTTCGATTATCGCAGGAGCACCTGACAAAAGCCTGCTCATCAAAGCCATCAGCTATGCCGATCCCGATATGGAGATGCCGCCCAAGGGCAAGCTGCCTGATTCGGTGATCGAAGACTTCAGGAAGTGGATCGCCATGGGCGCACCCGATCCGCGCACGACTCCGCCGGTCGCGGCGACGAAAACCACCATCGACATCAACAAAGGCCGCTCCTTTTGGTCCTACCAGCAGCTGACCAGACCAAAGCCGCCAATACCGCAGGACGCCTCCTGGCCGCGCACGGACGTCGATCGATTCATCAAGTCGGCGCTTGAAGCGAACTCGCTCGCGCCTGTGCCAGATGCGAGTGCCGCCACGCTGGTGCGCCGGTTGTTTTTCGTCCTGACCGGACTGCCTCCGCCGCCAGAGGCGCTGGAGCGCTGGACCATCGAGATCAGCGCCAACGCTGACAATGGATCGGCGCTCAATCAGAACGCGATAACCGGCCTCGTGAATGCCCTGCTCGGCACCACTCATTACGGCGAGCACTGGGGACGACACTGGCTCGATGTCGCGCGCTACGCGGAGTCCTCCGGCGGAGACCGCAACAGCGTCTATCAACATGCGTGGCGGTACCGCGATTATGTCGTCGCGTCGTTCATCAAAGACAAACCGTTCCACCAGTTCGTCGTCGAGCAACTGGCGGGAGATTTGATTCCCGCGGCCGACGAGGCGGCCAGGCATGAGCAACTCATCGCGACGGGGTTTCTCTCGATCGGCGCGAAGGTGCTGGCGGAGCCCGATCACTCGAAGATGCGGATGGACATCGTCGACGAACAGATCGACACGATCGGCCGCGCGTTTTTGGGTATGACGTT
>CAZAHQ010000791.1:0-1759 GCA_964484415.1 uncultured Acidobacteriota bacterium
CCGACGTCTACGGCCCCAGCGTCCCCCATTTGCTCGGCGTCAGCGGCCGTCCTGCAGTCGCCCAACACGATGCTCTGGCTAGGGGTTGCTGCAAGCGGTGAGCGCAAGGGCATGGACCGTTTGGGGGGTGAACGACTCGCCGATACCGACTATCAAGCGATCTACTTCGGACCGACGGTCACCGTGCGTTGGCGCTCCTCGATCAGTGCACAGTTCAAGTTCGAGGTTCCTACGTTGCGGTCGAACCACGAGTTGCAGCTCGTAGCGGACCGCCGGATACGTCTCGTTGCCGCGGCGCGTTTTTAGGCTCGAAGCGACGGTTTTCAAGGCGAAGCACCAGCACGGACTGGGTTGGGGGAGGCACGCGGGGGATGGGACGGTTGGGCTAGCGAAATCAGACAAAGAAGAGGCTTCCCATGAGTCTGGCAGTGTGCCACGATCCCTCCAGAAAGTTGCGTGGAGAGGTTGGGAGGTTGGTCGTGCGCTCCCTCCGCGGGCGCTTCCTGGCGGCGATGTTCTACTGCGCGCTGATCGTCATGATTGGTTCGCTCGTGGCTATTTCTGCACTTTCCCGCCTCGAACAGCACGCACACACAATTACCTATCACGCCTGGCCAACCGCGGACGCCTGCATGGAGTACTGGATCGCCGCTCTCTCCAAGGAGCACGCGTTGCAAGCGCTTCAGCGAGCCGATCCAATCACTTTCAAAACTCAAGTCAAGTGGGCCCAACAGTTCTCGCAACACGCCCTCGAAGCTCTCGAGCGGGCGGCGGATTTGGAGCCGCGCGTACTCTCCGATCTGAAGCGGCTTGATCTCGAGTTGAATTCGCTCGTGACGAACAGCGCGACACTGATCGAACAGGAGCGAGCACTGCTCACCGTAGAACTCGACAATGCCCGACGCATCGAGTCTCAGTTGCCTCGCTCGCGGCTAAACGTCGATGCGGCACCGGTCGCCGGGATCGTCGACTTCTGGCGCAGCAGAGCCCGCGATCTAGGGTCGGGAGAGTTGGATACGCTGGATCGTCGAGCGGGCCGGCTAGAGGTATTGATGCGGGCGCTGGATCCAGTCAGCCATGCTGCGTCGACTGGTGGTACAGAATCGGAATTGAGTCAGGCGGTACAACGAGAGCGCGCGATCCTCGGAGAGCTCAACTCGGTTTGGCTGGCCCTCCGCGCCAATCGCGATGCCATCGCGAAAGGGCTCCAACAGGTCGAAGATCTGATCGTCCCCGAAGAAGAGGCTCGCGATCTGGTGATGGATGCGGCGGGCGCCGAGAGTGTCCGCATCGCTCGCCTTTGGCGGTGGGTGCTGGTGGCGCTCATGGTCGTCGTTTCGTTCAGCGCCATCGCCGTTGCTTTGCGCCTCAGCCGGCGGCTGACCTCGCCGATCCACCGACTCGTCGAGGCAACGAGGCAGAAGACCGCGGACACAAATCTGAGCACACCCCTTGAAGTGGTGGATGACGAAATTGAAGGGCTGACTCGAAGCTTCGATCGAATGGCGTCCGCCTTGAATACGTCCCGCGATGATCTGATCGCTTCGGAGATGCGCTACCGTGCGCTGTTCGAACATGCGCGCCATGGAATCGCCGTGCTCGACCCAGAAGGCAATATCCTCGAGGCGAACCGGGCGCTCGCTGAATTGGTGGGGATCACACGAACCCAGTTGTCTGGTCGCCCTGCCGCAGAACTCGTGGCAACCGAGTTGCGACCGAGTTGGGAGCGTCTGATGCGTGCGATGCTTTCAGAGTCGCA
>CAZAHQ010000792.1:0-1757 GCA_964484415.1 uncultured Acidobacteriota bacterium
TCCGTCTCGTCCAGGACGACGGTTGCCGCGCCCGCTTTCTCCGTCGCCTCCACACCGGCCTTCCCGATAGCGATGTCGGCCTTGCGCCATTGCAGCCGGGCCTTGGGGATGACCGGGGCTTGCCGGAGCGAATCGATGCAGTTCTGGATCAGCTTGTCATTATCGAACTGCACCCGATAGGTCGTCTTGTGCTTGATGCGATCCCACAGCTCCTTGAACTCGGGGCTGAGATAGACGCCCTTGCGCACGGCAACCTGCTTGCGCTCGTCGGCGTTCTTGATTTCCAGACGGCCCGACACCTTGCGCAGCACCTCGGCGATTTGACTGCGCTGCGCGTCGAACTCCGCAGGTAGCGCCAGGGTTCCATCCTTTAACGCCGTCTTCAACGAATCCTGGACCTTGCCCTTGGCATCGATGTGGCCGGCAGCTTTCAGGTGCTCCCACAGCGCTTTCGATTGATCGACGCCCAGAGGCACGGTTTGGCCGTCGGCCCCGGTAACGGTGATGGCGGCGAACTGGTGCTGCTCGACGATGCCAAAGCGGATGCCGGTGTCGGCCTCGATTTCCTTCTGCAGGTTCTCGGCGAATTGCTCGTAGTTCTCGGTGGCAATCACGGTGAGGGTATTGACCTCGAATCCGCGCACGCGCTCGCCGTTCTGGTTCACGGCGAGGCGTAACCCCCGGCCGATGGTCTGGCGGCGCTCGCGCTCGGTCTGTATGTCGCGCAGCGTGCAAATCTGGAACACGTTGGGGTTGTCCCAGCCTTCCTTGAGCGCTGAGTGGGAGAAGATGAATTTCAGCGGCGTATCGAAGGACAGCAGCTTCTCTTTCTCCTTCATGATCAGGTTGTAGGCACGCTCGGCGTTCTCGCGGTTGCCCGCGGTGTTTTCACTGGTGTCCGTCCAGCCGCCTTTCTTGTCGATGGAGAAGTAGCCGTTGTGGACTTCCTCGGCGGCACTCGCCAGGTCGATTTCGCCGAACAAACTCTGATAAGCGGGCAGCTTGGCCGCGCGGCGATATTCCTCTTCGAAGATGCGCGCGTAGTCGCCCTTGACCGGGTTGCCGTCGGCGTCGTACTGGCGGTACTTGTCCACCGCATCGATGAAGAACAGCGATAGCACCTTGATGCCCAGCGGGCGCAGGCGCTTTTCCTTGTCGAGGTGCTCCTTGATGGTGCGGCGGATCATCTCGCGCTGCACGGCCAGGGCATCGACATCACCATGCGCTTGCCCCACCCTGAGAAAGGTTTCGCCGCCGGGGTAGCGCAGCTCCAGGAACTCTTCACCCTTGGCGGTATTGATCTCACCGACGCGAAAATCGGCGTAGATGGCGCGCTCGGCGGCCTGCTCCAGGTCGTCACCGTCGGAGACCGTCACCTCTTGCCGTCTCACGCCGTTGGCAGTTGCCACATCGAGCTCCACACGGGCAGAGATCGTTCCGCGGCGGTTGGCGACCGACACCAGCCGAACGAACGGCTTGTTGTGGGCATCTTCCACCGTGGCCGATGCCACCTCGATTTGCTTGACCAGCTTGCGCTCGTAGGCATCCACGGCGTCGAGGCGGAACACCATGTGGTGCTTGTCCACGTGGGTCGCGGAATAGCGCAGCGTGCATAGCGGATTCATCGCGTCGAGCGCAGTTTTGCCCGCGCCGGTCAGGCCGCCGTCCACGCTTTGCGGCTCGTCGACGATCACGACGGGCCGCGTGGCCTTGATCAGATCGATGGGCTTCTCGCCGCCGGTCTTCTCGCTGTCCTT
>CAZAHQ010000793.1:0-1755 GCA_964484415.1 uncultured Acidobacteriota bacterium
CGCCGAACAGATCGTTGTCCGAATCGAGATTCGGACTGTTGGGGATCAGCGGGCAACTGTCGAACAGGTTGCGGAACGTGTCGAAATCGTCGTCCACGTGGCTGATCAGATAGGCTCTTCCAGCGCCGATGCGATCGCCGCCACCCAGATTCGGCCCGTTCGCAAACGGTGCGCCCGCCACGATCTCGAGTTTGGAATCGCTGTTGAGATTGCCCGTCGTCAGCGTGTTGCCGAGGCCGTCACCGGCTGCAGCGCCGTAGGTACGAGCCCAACCGATGGTGCCATCGGGTCCGAGGTCGAGTGTGGCGTTGGGGCGCGCACCACCACCCCAGCGCATCCACAACTCACCGGCTGATGCGCGTGTCTGCGCGGGCTCTGGTCCATCGGCAAACGGCGCGCCGACGATCAGCTCACGCGTGCCATCACCATCGTGGTCGGCGATCGAGAGCGATGAGCCGAAACCATCGTCTGCATCGCGGCCAATCACCGTCCAGAACGCCGTCGAGTTGAGCAGCGACCCACACTGGTAGCGACAATCGCCTTGCAGGTCGAAAGCCTGTCCGGAACTCAACGGTCCCCACACCACAGCGACGGCTCCGGTGCCGAGTCGCTCGTTGGCTTCCACGGTTCCGTCGCGATCGTCGGTGCCGTAGAACGACGAGCCGATCACCAGATCGCGGAAATTGTCGCCGTCGACATCACCGATCGCGATCGCCGCGCCGGCGTCGTCGCCGGAAAACGCGCCGACCACACGAATCGGAATGGTGCTGTTGAGATCGACCCCAGCGAATGAGACCGCGCCCGGAACCACCGCCACCTCGGCGGCCGCTTTGCGGGCCGGCGTCACCAGCCCGGTTCCGCGACCTCGCGAGAGTTGGATCGCGATGTCCGCCCGGTTGTCGTTGGTGACGTCGCCAGCGGCGATGTTCCCGCCAATCGCGGCCTGCTCTTCCGGGAACTGATTGAATGTACCGTCGCCCCCTTCCACCACCGAGTCGGGCGTGCCGTCACCGTTGGTGTCGCCCAATCGCACGAAGTCGTAGGACGGTCCGACGATGGTCGCGTCGGCGGGCGCTGTTCGAAGGTTGCGTTGTGCAAATCCGAATGTGGTGACGGTCGACTTGAGGACAGCCACCTCACCACAATTGGTTCGAGCGTTGGAACTGCCGTCGGCACCCTCGGCGCCCATGATCAAGTCGTTCTTGCCGTCGCCGTCGACGTCGGCTGCCGCGACCGAACTCCCCAGCCGATCCCCGGCGTCGCCCCCGTAGACCCAGAAGTCGGCGTTGCTGAAGCGTGGATCGGGACGTGCCAGATCGAGCGTCGCCGCGCGAACGCGCCCCCCGTACAACACGTAGACCTCGCCTCGCGCTACGAGTCCATCGGGGTCGACGGTGCCATCTCCGTCGGCATCGAGGTTGCGCGGGCCATGCCCGGCGGCATTGCCGATGATCAGGTCAGCGGTGCCGTCGACGTTCAGATCGGCCAGTGTGAAACTCGTGCCGACTCCTTCATTGGAACGCGGGCCGAGGACCACCAGGTTGGCGGTACCGGTCGAGCCCAGATCCAGCGTTCGGTCATAGGGGGCGTTTCCATAAAAAACGAAAACGGCCCCGGCACCGGGTCGATCGTTATTGGTACCTGCGTAGTTAGGAGCCCCGACAGCGAAATCGGGCTTCCCGTCACCGTTGAAATCACCGGTGGCGACGCGATCGCCAAACTGGTCGGTGCCCCGCTTGCCGATTCGAATGATGT
>CAZAHQ010000794.1:0-1748 GCA_964484415.1 uncultured Acidobacteriota bacterium
CAAGAAGAAACCCGTATCCCAACCGACACTGCGCGAGTTGGGATTGTCGCTCGAGCAGGTCGGCAGAAACGGCAGCCGCTTGCAGGTGCTCGAGCTGACACCACCGGTCAAGAAGAGTCAGTGCGAGATCATCGGCGGAAATGCCGAGACGGCGGCGCGCAGTCTGGTCGAAAAATTGCGGCGTGAAGCCAAGGTGCTGTGAAGCGGAGAGATCGACGATGAGCAACGACATCTTGGTTGTGATCGAGCATGAAGACGGGAAGATCCGCCGCGGTAGCCTCGAGGCCCTGGGCGCTGCGCGCCAGTTGGCGGCCAAGACCGGCGGTCGCACGGTGGCGGCGATATTGGGTCAAGGCATCGATGCATTGGCCGGCGAGGTTGCACAGCGCGGTGCCGATGCCGTTCACCAACTCGAGCACCCGCAGTTGGCGACGTTCACACCGGACGCCTACAAGCAGGCATTAGCGAGCGTGATCGGCAGCCTGCAACCCGATTGGGTCTTGATGAGCCATACGTATCAGGCGCAGGACATGCTCCCGCTGGTGGCGGCAAGCTTCAATGCTCCCGTGATCTCCGACTGCGTCGCGATCGAGCTGGAAGGCCCGAAGCCTGTGTTCTCGCGCCAGCCCTACGATGCCAAGCTGGTAGCGCGCACGGTTGACAATGGACCTGCGCCACACTTCGCCACACTGCAGTCGGGCGCGTTTACCGCCGACGGCCTGCCGGCCGCTCATGGCGGCAGCGTCGAGAAGCAGAACGCCGCAATCGATGCAGCGAAGTTGCGCCGTAAGGTTAGCGAGGTTCGCTCCGCCGGAACAAAAACCGTCGATCTCTCCAGTGCCGGTGTGATCGTCGCCGGCGGCCGCGGTCTGGGCAGCAAGGAGAAGTTCCACGCGTTGGTCTATGGCTTGGCCAACACGCTCGGAGCCGCGGTCGGTGCCTCGCGCCCGGTGGTCGATAGTGAGTGGTTGCCCCACGAGCATCAGATCGGTTCCTCTGGCCAGGTGGTGGCGCCGCGACTGTATGTCGCGTTGGGAATCTCCGGCGCGATTCAACACTGCGTCGGCATGCGTGGCGCCGGAACCGTGGTCGCCATCAACAAGGATCCACAAGCGCCGATCTTCAATGAAGCGACCTATGGCATCGTGGGTGATCTCAACGAGGTCGTTCCCGCGTTGATCAAGGCGATCGAGGAGGCCAAGGGCGCATGATCCGATCGATTTCACCGCAAGACCTGGAAGCACTCATGCGCGCGGGGCTCACCGACCCTGAAGTCCCGGGCGGTACGGTGCGGCTGTTCGACTTACGGGCCGCCGACGCATTTCAGTCCGCGCACATCCCAGGCTCGCGCCACACTCCTCACTCACAAGCGGAGCGTTGGATTCCGCAGCGGGCCTCGACTCAAGAGTTGGTGATCTTGATCGACGACGACGGTGCGACCGAAGGTCTCGCGAGGGAGACGGCGGCGGAGTTGGCTCACCGCTGGTTTCGACGTGTGCGTTTCATTGCAGGCGGCTTTGCTGCCTACCGCGCTGCCGGATTTGCGGTTGAGTCGGGCGGTTCGGCGGGACCTTCGGCCGATTCACACGAAGGAGCGACGGCGGAAAAGCATCACTCCACGCGCGTTGAATGGGCGACCACCGAAGCCGTGAACCGGCCACGCATCGTCTAGCGTATCGCTAGCGCTGAGGCGCGTTCAGTTGCTGAGGCGCGGACACCCAACGATGACGTAGCTTGCCCACCACCAC
>CAZAHQ010000795.1:0-1748 GCA_964484415.1 uncultured Acidobacteriota bacterium
CGAAGCGGATCCCCCAACGATCACTCTTTCCCAGCCACAGGCCTCCGCCGGCTTCGTACCAAAGGTTTAGGTCGGTGTTGTCCGGTCGCCCTTCGAACGATGGTCCCGGATTGGCCCAGTCGAGCGTGCCCTTACCAATGGCACCCGTGACGAAGACTCGAATTCCTTCCTCGCCTTTGAACAGGAAGTCGGCGCCAATGCCATACAACTTGACATCGACATCGGCTTTGCGCCCTAGATCGTCCTCGGTGGTTAACAGCTCGTAGACGCCGTTGAGCCAGAGGTTGTCTCTCAGGCGCACGCCGAATCGAACGTGATAGCCAAGCGCCTGCTGCACGTCGAATTGCTGTGATACCAGCGGATACTGAAGTCCGCCGCCGACTTGCACGTGACGCACATTCTGGGCATTCGCCGATAGCACCGAACCGAACAACACGACCGCCGCGACCAACGCAGCAGAGCCATAACCTCGCTTCATCGTTCCAATCTCCCGCCCTGCCGGGCCTGGATGCAAAAGCGCGCGGATTCTCCCCGAAGCAGCGTCGGTGGGCAAGGTCAGACCTCGAGTTGATGAAGACGGGTCAACTCGGAGGTGAGAAAACTGAACGCTTCGTCGACGCTGTCTACGGCCTTCATCAGATGCAGATCCTCGGGGCTGATGACCCCCCAGTCGACGAGCTTGCTCCAATCGATGATCGAGTCCCAGAACTCGCGGCCAAAGAGCACGATCGGTCTTGGCCGGGATGTTTTCCCGGTCTGGACCAGGGTCAGGACCTCGAACAACTCGTCGAAGGTGCCAAACCCGCCCGGGAACACGACCAGCGCGCGGGCACGATTCACGAACCAGAACTTGCGCATGAAGAAATAGTGGAATTCGAAGGCGACCTCGCGCGATACGAACTGGTTGACGCCGGGCTCTTGGGGCAGTGAGATCCCCAACCCGACGGTCAACCCCCTCGCGCGAGAGGCCCCCTTGTTGGCTGCTTCCATGATCCCAGGGCCGCCGCCGGTGCAGACCAGGAACCGGCGTCTGGATTTAGAGAGGCTCTTGGACCACATCGTCATTCGATACGCGAGTTCCTCGGCGTCTCGGTAGGACCGTGCAAGCAGTGGGAATTTCTCATCCGCTTCCTTGGCGCGCGCAGAACCAAAAAAGACGATCGTGTCGTCGACGTTGTATCGTTCGAACCGGATCTCGGGCTCGAGGTATTCGGAGAGAATCCTGATGGTCCGCGCCTCGCGGCTGGAGAGGAACTCGAGGTTGCGGTAGGCCTTCACGGGTGGACGATGACGCTCACTCACAGCTTTCTCCTCATCGAGCGGCGGCAACCCTAAGGGTTCGAGCGCACAAGGGCAACTGGCCAGGGAGTGTTGGTGGTGAGCGAGAGTTCGGTACCGGAGTGGATCGATCAGCCCGAGGCGTTGCGCGCACTGGCGGAGCGGCTGCAACGCTCGCAACGCTTGGCGGTCGATACCGAGGCCGATGGATTCCATGCCTACCGTCCGAGGCTCTGCCTGATCCAAGTCGCGTGGGAAAGGCAGGATCGAGCACCCGGTGTGGCATTGATCGACGCGCGGGCTCTCGCCGGCGCGCTTTCGCCGTTCGCCGAGCTGCTGTTCACATCGAAGATCGAGAAGATCATGCACGGCGCGGACTACGACATTCGATTGCTGTGGCGTGATGTCGGTGCGCAGGTGCGGGCGCTCTTCGACACGCAGATCGCAGCCCGTGTCGTGGGGCAGTCCCG
>CAZAHQ010000796.1:0-1747 GCA_964484415.1 uncultured Acidobacteriota bacterium
TGTGTCGTGAGTGGCGTGACCAACTTCTCCAGCGCCACGAACAAGCCTCGCTTGGCGGCGGTTTGCCCCGGATGAAATCCCCACCCGTGGACCGTGTGCACGATCACCGGCACACCGGCGAGCGCGGCCGCCACTCGGCCGAGCACTCCCGCTTTGGAACTGTGCGTGTGCACCACGTCGGGCTTCAGCACGTGCAGACTAGCGGTCAGTTTCTTCAGAGCGGTTGCGTCGAGTTGCGGCGCGATCGGCCGCACCAACTCGGGAATCTGCACGAACGGGATATCGAGTTCGCGAGCCTCCGCATCGAGCGCTCCCGCCTCGCCTGCGATCAAGCTGGGAGCGAATCGTTGTCGGTTGAGATGTCCCAGCGTGTAGAGAGTGTTTTGCTGCGCCCCTCCCAGCTCGAGTTGGGTAATCAGGTGGCAGATCCGCAGCGGTTTCATCGCGCCGCGCTGAGCGCTGCGACGACCCGTGCGGCCGCTTCTTTGCCGTCCAACAGGGCGCGCTCCATGTAGCTGTAGGTCCAGGCTCCGAATCGGCCGATCGAGTCGATCCCAGCCCGCTCGAGACGCATCAACGCTTGGCTCGTCACGGCGGTCGTGTCGGGCGTGAATACCACGTAGGCCGGATCGAGGAGTTGTCGATGGGCAACGCGGATTCGATCGGAGGTAGAGAGCACACCAGCGTGAATCAAACCGGCGCGCGCTTGCTCCACCAACTGCTCACAACTCGGGAGCGGTTGCGACGGATCGTGCGCGAACTCCACCGACAGCGACGAACAACCTTCCGGTGCCATGGCGCGGCAGGCGTTGCTGGGGAATCCGACGCGATAGAACGGGTAAATCGCTTCGGGGTAGTAGATCCAGTGCGCACCATCGGCAAGTTCCGCACGTTCGATTCCCAGTTCGAGATCGATCACGGCGGTCCACCTCAGTGACGCTGCCATGCTGCGGAGCGGTACCTCACCCGGTTGGTCGACACCCTCGGTCATGGCAAGCAGGCGTGGCAACGGCAGCGTGTTGATCAGTCGCTCATACCGGAGACTCTCGCCGCTTTGCAACGTCACGCGGCGAGCGCGGGCATCGATCGAGATGATCGGCGCGTTGCAGCGCAGGTCGCCTTGCACCTGCGCGGCGAGCGCTGCCGGCAGGGCGCCGATACCACCGGCCTTCGGGTAAAGGAATCGCGGGTTGTAACCCATGCCGGTGTTGGGAATCCCCAGCGCCCCCTTCACCACCTGCTCGACGCTGGGTCGTGGGACCGCCCACGCTACCCATTCCGAAGTGATTTCGTTGGGACCGCAGAGGAACAACTTGGTGTTGTAAGGAATCATGAACTCTTCGGCGATCCCATCGCCGAAGACCTGACGTGCCCAGTCGCCAAACGGCATCCGTTCAGCGTCGTCAGGAAGTTCGTGCCGCGACGCCTCCACCAGATCGGTCAGATTCTTGGCGACGATCTCGGGGGGCAGGCCATGCAGGTTTGCCTGATAGGGAAACTCCAACAAGACCCCGCGGCTCTGGATTCGAGCGCGGCGTTCGACCGCCATCAGTTGATCACCGAGCATCTCGTCGACCCAAGCTTTGATCGCCGGATCGCGCAGATGCAGATAATGACCGGTGTCGTCGAAGGTGAAGCCGTCGATTCGGCGCGAGCGGGCCAGCCCGCCGGGCTCGGCGTCCTTTTCCAAGATCAGGCGCGGCAGCTCGGGGGCTGCTTTGGCCAGATGAAAGGCGGTCGTCTTCCC
>CAZAHQ010000797.1:0-1740 GCA_964484415.1 uncultured Acidobacteriota bacterium
CCTCGATCGTGGCGTTCGACGAGAAGGCTGCCACGCTTCACTTCCACAACAAACGAGGCCGCGAGTCGGCACCCGGCACGACATTCATCATGGACTCCGGCGCCATGGTCGATGGCTACGCCTCGGACATCACACGCACTTGGACCAGTCGCAACGCCGAGCCTTTGTTTGTGAAACTCGTCGAGTTGGTCGATCAGTTCCAGCGCGAATTGGTGGCGATGGTCACGCCGGGCCGGCCTTACCAAGAAATCCATGTCGCGGCGCATCGCTACACAGCGCAAGTGTTGTGCGAGCTGAGAGTGTTTACCTGCAGCGTGGACCAAGCGTTCGAGAGCGGGCTGACGCGCACGTTTCTACCGCATGGCGTGGGACATCATCTCGGCATTCAGGTTCACGACGTCGGCGGCCGTCAGGCCGGTCCCGATGGCGGAACGGTCGCTCCGCCCGACGCTTATCCCGCGTTGCGAACCACGCGACAACTCGCTCCCGGGCATGTCGTGACGATCGAACCCGGCATCTACTTCATCCCGATGCTGCTCCGACCGCTCCAACAAGGACCCTTGGCGGCGCACGTCGATTGGAAACTCGTTGAACGCCTGCTCCCGTGTGGTGGCGTGCGGATCGAGGACGATGTGTTGTGCACCGAAGCGGCCGCGCGCGATCTGACGCGCTCGTACATTCAGGGGCCGCGCGGCGTGTAGCGGATTGGCAGCCGGCCGCGCGCTTCGAATTCGCTGCGCCGTTTTCGGTGGTCGGGGGTGCTTTGTTCTGCGTAGGATCAGTGCCATGAGCGAGCCAACATCGATCTCCCGCGCCGAGATGGTGCGCGCCTTCCTCGCTTCCGACGCTAGCTTCGAGGGAGTGTTCTGGACCGCGGTACGGACCACCGGAATCTTCTGCCGTCCCACCTGCCCCGCACGCAAGCCCAAGCCCGACAACTGCGAGTTCTTCCGATCGATTCGCGAAGCGCTGTTCGCCGGGTATCGGGCCTGCAAACGTTGCCGGCCGATGGAACCGCTTGGGGCAGCCCCCGATTGGGTCGCGCCGCTCCTGCGTGAGATCGATTCCGATCCACAGCCACGGGTACAAGCGCATCATTTGCGAGAGCAAGGCCTCGATCCGGGGCGTGTGCGCCGCTGGTTCGTGGCCAACTACGGTATGACGTTCGCGGCGTACTGCCGTGCGAAGCGTTTGGGCGGCGCATTACAACAACTGCGCACGGGAGCGGCGGTCGACGAGGTGGTGTTCGACAGCGGCTATCGGTCGCACAGTGGGTTCCGTGACGCCTTCGGCAAGACCTTCGGCCAGGCGCCGGGGAAGGGAAGAGGTATGGAGCCGGTAGTCACCACAATGATCGAGAGCCCGGTCGGACCGCTGCTCGCCGGTGCGCGCGATAGCGGCATCTGCCTGCTCGAGTTCACCGATCGGCGAATGCTGGAGGCGCAGATGCAAACCGTGCAGCGTCGACTGGGCGCTGCGTTGGTGCCGGGCGAGCATCCTTGGCTGGCACAACTCGCCACGGAACTGGGCGAATACTTCGCTGCCAAGCGGCGCGACTTCACCCTTCCGTTGGTCACTCCGGGCACACCCTTTCAAGAGCAGGTCTGGGCCGAGTTGCTCAAGATCCCTTACGGTCGGACCATTTGTTACGAGGAATTGGCTCAGCGCGTTGGCCGCCCCGGAGCCTCGCGAGCCGTGGGAACCGCCAACGGCATGAACCGGATCGCGATCGTGATTCCG
>CAZAHQ010000798.1:0-1738 GCA_964484415.1 uncultured Acidobacteriota bacterium
GAAACAGATGCCAGCAGGGGAGTTGCGCCGGGGCGGCGGGCGGCAGCGCTACGCCATCGAGTGCGGAGAACGCGTCGCGATAGCGCTGATGAATAGTGGCGCGTTCGGCTTTGAATCGCGCGAGCTTTCGAAGCTGCGAGATGCCGAGTGCGGCGTGCAAATCGGAGAGGCGATCATTGCCCGAGATGTCGTGAAACTCGTGATACCAAGGAGCGCCGCCATCTTGCACGGCGAGCGTGCCGCGGAATGAGTCGCGTGCGACGCCGTGGTGGCGCAGGCTCTTCAGTCGCGCGGCCCACGCGTCGTCGTTGACGGCCACGGCACCACCTTCAGCGGTGGTGATGTTCTTCACCGGATGAAAGCTGAACGTTGCGCCGCGACTGAAAGCTAGATCGCCGCAGCGTGTGCCATTGATGAGCGTCGAGCCCAGTGCGTGCGCGGCGTCTTCGAGCAACGTGATATCGCGGCGTTGCGCGATGTCGGCCAGCGCCTGCATGTCGCACAAACGTCCCGCCATGTGCACCGGCACGACGAAGTCGAGAGACTCGCGGCAGGCGTCGAGGATTTCGGGGGTGAGGAGCAGCGTGGTGGGATCGACGTCCAGCAGCACCACCTCGGCGCCGAGTGCGAGCGCCTGCGTGGCGGTGGCGGCGAAGGTGATGGCCGGGACGCCGACCCGGGTGCCGGGCCCGACCCCGGCGACACGATATATAAGGCGTAGCGCCGAGGTCCCGTTGCTGACCGCGACCACGTGCCGGGCTCCGCAGGTCTCCGCCAGGGCCCGCTCGAACGCCTCGATCGCCGGCCCGCACGTCAGCGAGTCGCCGCGCAGCACTTCGACCACCGCTGCAACGTCTTCCTCATCAACGAGTTGCCGCCCATACCCCAGCGTCTTCCGCGCCACGCTCACAGTCCTCCGCACCCTCCAACCTAAGTTCCGCCCTAGTCCAAAGCCATCCGCCCAAATTCGGGGACGGTCTACCTAAAGCAGGCCTGCGGGTTGGTAAGCCAGACGGGGGGAGGGTGGCGGAAGGAGCGCGAGGCGATGCGCCGTCGGGCCGGCCGCGGGGCAGGACCGCGCGTCAGCCGGTCATGGAGCTACGAGCTGTGACGGGCGCGCGCTCTATCGGAAGTAGTAGGTAAACCGTCCCCGAATTAGCGCTTCGGGGGGGACGTCGGTGGCATCGGTGACGCGGATGAAGGAGTGGCCTTCGTAGCGATGGGCGAGCAGGCGCGCGAGCAGTTGTTGTGTGCGCGTGTGGTCAGGGTGCACGACGAACTGCACGACACCTTCATCGATCGCGGATTGCAGCGCGGCCTCGGCGGCGGCATCGCTGAGTGATTCAACGAATGCGGTGCACAACACCAACTCCTCCTGCACGGCGAGGCGCACGCATAGTTCCTTCGCCGAAGCGGTCAGCGGATCGCGCACGCCATCCATCAAGCGCGCGACACGCTCGTAGTCGGCACGCGTGTCGACCGTGCAGCCCAAGTGCGCCGATGACAAATCGCCCGCCCACTCGGGGCGAAATACCGCCTTGGCGTAGCGTCGGCGCAAAAACGGCGTGACGTGCTCGCGATCTTCAGGGCGCGGGGTCAATCGATCGGCCTCACGCAGTGCGCGCGCGGTGAATACTTCCACCGACAGACCATGAGGCATTCCGTCGGCAGGATGGCTCGGCCCAAGGTACGGCTCCTCGCGCTTGTGCAACGCTGC
This sequence comes from uncultured Acidobacteriota bacterium, assembly GCA_964484415.1. Lineage (GTDB taxonomy): Bacteria > Acidobacteriota > Polarisedimenticolia > J045 > J045 > JANNUT01. The sequence goes on from CAZAHQ010000798.1 coordinate 1,718, forward strand.
GATCAACGTGTCGATATACGG
>CAZAHQ010000799.1:0-1736 GCA_964484415.1 uncultured Acidobacteriota bacterium
CCGCGATTAGTACGGGGGTCGGCCTACATCTTTTCCCGAAGTCATCTTGTCTAGGAGAACCGATCGTCGCGAGGCCCTTCGGTGAGGGGGGCGACACGCAGTTCACCAACGAAGATGGTGTCTGGCGTGTGCGGGTCCCGGTGCGAGGCCCTAAGGGGCGCGCCAACCTGCGCTTCGAGCAGGGCAGCGGCGACGGATCGAAAGTAAAGAACGCAGAACTGGTCGTCGAGGGCAGCGGTGAGGTGATTGCGCTGATGCCCCCCGGAGACTCCGACCCGCCAAAGCCGTAGATCCAAGGCTCGGCGAGGGGTCGTAGCGAGTTGATCCAGTTCGAAACGATCCGCCCTCCGAACATCCCGCTACGGCGCTAAATCCACGCTGTGTTTCTCTTGACCGTTCTGGAGCGGTGACCAAGTTTGTCAGTGGAGGACCGCCGTCCTCTCGTGTGTTTGGACCATCCTGCGGAGGTCTGGTCGCGGCGCACGGACACGCTCGCATTCGCGGAGAAGGGCACGCATGGCCGACCGTATCGGCGATCTGCTCCTGGAGGAAGGCCTCGTCACTCGCGAGGCCCTCAAGGAAGCACTGGACCGCCAAAAAACTGAGGGTGGAAGACTCGGTTATCACTTGGTGCGGCTCGGTCAGGTGAGCGAGGAAGATCTCGTTCACATCCTGTCCGAGCAGTTCGGCATGCCGGCGATCGACTTGCGCAGTTTGTATCCGCACGTCGAGCGCGACCTGCTGCAACTGATTCCGGAGGGAATCTCCACGCGCTACACGGTGTTCCCGGTGCACAAGACCGGCAACGTCTTGACGCTGGCGATGGCCGACCCGACCAACGTGGTGGCACTCGACGACATTCGCTTCCGCACCGGTTGCGAAGTCGAACCGGTGTTGGCCAGTGAGTTCGCGATCAAAGAGGCGATCGAGCACTCCTACGAGGAGAAGCGGCTCGACATTTTTGGCGCGATGCCGGAAGAAAAAGAGGTTACCGGCGGGATGGGTCAGTCCGCTACGGAGGCGGGCGACCTCGAGTTTCTCGAAGAAGAAGAAGAGATCGATGCCAACAACCTGGAAGCGCTCTCTGCCGATGCGCCGGTCGTGCGCATCGTCAATCGAGTCCTGGTCGACGCCATTCAGAAGGGCGCATCGGATATTCACATCGAGTGCTACGAGAAGGAGTTCCGAGCGCGCCTGCGAATCGACGGCGTGCTGTACGAGTACATGCGTCCGCCATCCAAGCTCAAGGACGCAATCATCTCGCGCTTGAAGATCATGGCCAAACTGGACATCGCCGAGCGCCGGTTGCCGCAAGACGGCCGCATCAAGATCAAGATGAAGTTGGATGGCAAGCAGCGCGAGATGGACTACCGCGTCAGCACCTGCCCCACACTCTACGGCGAAAAGGTCGTGCTGCGCTTGTTGGACAAGGAGAAACTCTCGCTCGACCTCGGCAAGCTCGGATTCGAGCCCGAGTCGTTCGAGGCGTTTGAACGGGCGATCTTGCAGCCGTGGGGGATGGTGCTGGTCACCGGCCCCACCGGTTCCGGAAAGACCAACACGCTGTACTCGTCGATCACCCGCATCAACAACACCGACATCAACATCATGACCGCCGAAGACCCGGTCGAGTTCAATCTGCCGGGCATCAATCAGGTTCAAACGAAAGAGGCGATCGGGCTGACCTTCGCCGAAGCACTCCGATCGTTCTTGCGACAGGACCCCGATGTCGTGTT
>CAZAHQ010000800.1:0-1734 GCA_964484415.1 uncultured Acidobacteriota bacterium
GGTCAAGATCTGCACTTGGACCCAAGCGAAACCCGGCAACTCCTGCGCCACCGTATAGCGACTCTCGGCGGCGCGCGCTTGCCTCGAACGTGTCGACATCTTCACGCGATTCTTGGGGTCGCGTCCGACCGGCAGGTCGATCGAGCCGGATGATTGTCGCGGCCGGCCCCAGACGAGCGCGTCGTACAGCTTGTTCACGCCCCGTGCGACGAACTGCGCATGCAAGGCACGGTGCGCCAGCTCATGACGCGCAATGACGATCACCCCGGTCGTGCCCTTGTCGAGTCGATGGACCAGACCAGCCCGCCCCTCGCCGCCGACCCCCGCGAGCCTTGGATCACGGTTCAAAAGCGCCGCCGCCAGCGTTCCCTGCGTCACGCCGGCCCCCGGATGAACCACCAGACCGGCCTGCTTGTCGATCACCAGCAACGCGTCGTCTTCGTAGAGCACCGAAAGCGGGATCGCCTCCGGCACCAATCGGTCATCGTGTGCGGGCGGCAGATCGATGGTCACGATCGAGCCCGCGCGCACGAGTTCGGAGGGACGCGCGCTGCGGCCATCGATCTGCACTTGGCCAGCCTTGATCAGCTCGGTGAGGCGCGAGCGGGAGTGCTCGCTGTGATGAGTTGCGCAAAAGCGATCGAGCCGCAGGCCTTCGTCTGCGCTCGAGACTTGGTGACGAAACGAGCCGCTGCGTATCACGCGGACGGAGGTTCGGCAACGTTGGTGGCGCTGCGACGCCGCAACACCCACCACAGCGTCGCTGCGATCACGATCATCGCGGCCGAGATCATCTGACTGGTCGATAGACCAAATGCGAAGACACCGCGGACCGCATCGCCACGACTTCTTTCAATAAAAAACCGGCCGACCGCATAGACCACCAAGTAGGTCAGGATCAACTCCCCGTGAGTCCGGCGGCGAGAGCGCATCCACAGCAACAGGGGCAGCACGACCAACAGGTTCCAACCGGCCTCGTATAGAGGAGATGGATGTAGCGGTATGTCCAGCGGCACCCCTGTGCGCTGATTTCCCTCCGGATTGTGATACTGCAGTCCCCACGGCAACGTCGTCGGCAAACCGAAACAGCAGCCGGCCAGGAGACAACCGACACGGCCGATCGCTTGTGCCACGGGCAACGGGATGGCGGCGGCGTCAAGGACTGTCGTCAGCGGGAGTTTGTACGAGCGCGAGAGCAGGATCATGGCGCCGACACCACCCAACACGCCTGTCCAGATCACACCCGCCGAGCTGAGAAACTCGAAGCTCACAAAACGCGAGGGGTGCGTCAGGAACTCCTTGGGTTCGACCAACACCAGGCCGAGCTTGCCTCCCACGATCCCCGAGATCACCGCCCAGAACACCACGTTCGAAGCAACCTCACGATCGATACCGTCGCGCGCCGCATTGCGTACGAACCAACCCCATCCGATCACCATGGCGAGTGCGACCAGCAATCCGTACGAGGGGAGCGCCACCCTCACATCACCCAAGAACGGCAGCGTCGCCGTGCCGAAGTCGATCAGATACGGGTGCACTCAGGCCTGCCGTTTGCGGCCGAACAGGGCCTCGGCCAACAGCAATGCCGCACCGCAGCAAAGTCCGGTATCGGCGATGTTGAAGGTCGGCCACTGATTGGTACCGATAGTGCGGATCAACCATCCGTCCGGCTTGACCCAACCGGCATAGACGACGATGAAGTCGATCAAGTGGCCGTGCATAAACCGATCGAGC
>CAZAHQ010000801.1:0-1725 GCA_964484415.1 uncultured Acidobacteriota bacterium
GGATGTTGTTCGGACGCCGGAGCGAAAAGATGCCCTCGATGCAGTCCGAGGTGCGACGCGCGCTAGAAGCCGACGAACTGGTCGGTCTCGTGCCTGGAGAGTCCAGCCAGTCGGCATCGTCTAGCGCCGCCAGCGAGGGCGCGGCGGAACCGCCGGAGGCGGTTGAGAAGCGACGAAGGAAGCAAGGGCGAAAGCGCAGTGAGGCCGAGCGAAAGGCGGCTCGGGCGGAACGCAATCGTCAGTTGCCGGTGATCACGGAACAGGTACCGGTAGCCCCAGACCAGCTCCCAGCAGGTTACGAGCTGTCTGACTTTCGTCGAGTTGGAGACGGCACCACAGTGCGTCGATACGAACACGTGCGTGAACACATCGTCGCTATCGAGTATGTGCTCGAGACACTCGCCTCCGTCGACGGAGAACACATCCTCACGGCAAAGTCGCCACCAAGCGTGCAGGAGGGCGGTCACTACGGGCCTGGGATGTACGCACGAGTCGTGGTGGGCAAAACAGACGATAGTTTGCCGTTGAACCGCCTCGCCAAGATCTTTGCTCGTGAGGGGGCGCGGATTGCGCGCAGCACGTTGTGCGCTCTTTTCCATCGAGCCGCGGAGCTTTGTGTGCCCATCTACGACGAACTCGTTGCGATAGCGCAACGTGACCCGTACGTAAACGCCGACGAGACTCGAATGCCAGTACAGGCTAAAGGTGAATGCCGCAATGGCTGGATCTGGACCTTTCTCACCGACACCGTGATCACCTACAGATTCAGCCCCACCCGCGATGCCAGCACAGCGGTAGCGTTTCTGGGAGGCACAACTGGCACCGTACAAATCGATGGGTACAGCGGCTACTCAAGCAGCTGCGGTGAGGACGGCCGAGAACGTGTGGGCTGTTGGGGTCACGCCCGGCGAGGCTTCTTCAAGTGTCTCAAGGACTACCCCGAGGCATCGTACGTCCTGGAGCGCATCGTCGAACTGTACAAGGTCGAATATCGCGCGGCAGAGCAAGACATTCTGGGCTCCAGCGAGCACCTCGCACTTCGCATCCAACTCAGTTCCCCCGTTACCAAGGAGATCATTGATTGGTGCGAACAGCATGTGTCTCACTACAACCCAAAGAGCCCAATGGTCGCAGCCATCGGCTACTTGGTGAATCAGTGGGCCTCACTCGTCGTCTTCCTGAAAGACCCAAGACTTCGACTCGACAACAACGTCTCCGAACGCGCGCTCCGAATCCAAGCCCTCGGCCGCAACAACTTCCTCTTCGTGGGTCACGATGAAGCCGGCCAAAACCTTGCGATCTTGCAAACGGTCGTCGCCACCTGCAAGCTCCACAACGTCAACCCGTATGACTACCTGGTGGATGTCTTGGTACGCGTCCAAACGCACCCGCGGTCTCGACTCTCCGAGCTCTTGCCGATGAACTGGACGCCGGTCTCAGCCGCCGTCGACGCAGACTGACGGCCGCAGTTTGCCCACGATCCCCCTTCTACCGCGGGGCTTCACGACAAACCAGGGATCGCGGGCTGAACGGTTACGATGTGACTGCCAACGTCGCAGCAGACCTCGCGAAGTCTGGAAAGGCCAGCATCGAAAAGGAGGTTGGAAAGTTCAGGATCCCGCTGCCGTACTCGATTGTCGATCGCGCGCTGAACTACCTTGGCGTCCGGCTCGCAGCGATTTCTGTCCCAGTAGCGGTCGGTTTGGATGGCCATGCCGGACTTGC
>CAZAHQ010000802.1:0-1724 GCA_964484415.1 uncultured Acidobacteriota bacterium
TCGCGTGCGGCGGCACAGTTCGGGCGCGACGCAGCGCCTCTTCGCCGTCCGGTGAGTCGAACACACGAAACCCCTCGTACTCGAGGATCATGCGCAGGGCCTCGCGAATCGCGGGCTCGTCGTCGACGACCAGGATTGTCGAGGTGTCGCTCATGCGTCAGCCGTCACTTACTCAGTCGGAAGAACACCAGCCGGTCGTCCCCGCGCGGCGACAACGTGCGCAGACGCACCACCTGACCAGGTTTGGCCGATGCAGCTGCCTTGCGGAATTCAGCGACCGTGAGCGTGGGAGTGCCATTGACTTCGAGCACGATGTTGGGCGCCGACAGTCCTTCGCGGGCTGCGTCGGATGTCTCATCGACATCCTTGATCAGGACGCCCCCCTTGAAACCGAGGTCGGAGAGACGTTCTCGGAGATTCGGAGGGAGGGGCGCCACGGTCAGGCCCAACGCTTCGACTTCGCCGTTGTCTCCCGGCTCGGCCTTGTCTTGCTGTTCGGTCGGTATCGACGACGCTATTTCGCCCGGGCGCTCGGTGAGCGTAACGAAAACGCTCGTTTCAGCACCATCTCGCCAGAGAGTCAGTTTGATCTTGTCGCCCGGCTTGTAACCGCTCACCACGTTGACGAGCTCGTTGCTGCTTCGGATCTGGCGTCCATCAACCGCCATGATGATGTCGCCTTGCTCGAGACCAGCGGCATCCGCAGGAGTCTGCTTCGTAACGCCACCGACCAATGCACCGCTGATACCACCGGGGAATCGGAACGACTCCGCTGCCTCCGGCGTGACGGGCTCCACCTGTGCTCCCATGTAGCCGCGTTTCACTGTTCCCGTCTTGATGAGTTGGTCCAACGATCGCTTGGCCTGTGAGATCGGGAGCGCAAAGCCCAGCCCTTCCAGCGTGCCGTCCTGCCCGCCGCTGAAGGGGTTCGGTTGGCCGTTGCCACGGATGATCGCGGTGTTGATTCCGATCACTTCACCGCGGACATTGAGCAGCGGCCCGCCGGAATTGCCGAAGTTGATCGCGGCATCGGTTTGGATGTAGCCGCCGATATCGTTGCGACCGCCTACTTGAGTGCGCTCTTTGCCGCTGATAACTCCAACGGTTACCGAGTTTTCGAAGAACAGCGGGTTCCCGATCGCCACGGCCCACTCGCCAACACGAAGAGTATCGGAGTCACCGAGCGGAAGCGCAGGAGTCGATTTGTCGACTTCGATCTTGACGATCGCCAAGTCGAGGTGCGGATCGATACCAATCAACTTCGCCGGATGGCGTTGCTGATCGTAGGTCTGAACCTCGAGTTCGTCGGCACCATCGACCACGTGCCGGTTGGTCATGATGTAACCATCGCTCGTGATGAAAAAGCCGCTTCCCGCCGATCCTTGGCGCTCGCGGCGCGGCGCGCCGTTGCCGCCATCGTCAGGTCGGCGATGATTCTCGTCGTTCGGCATCTGTTCGAAGAAACGGCGGAACGGGCTGGGAATCGAGTCGTTATCCGAGTCGCTGGACACCAACTGCGTCTTGCGGATATGAACGATCGACGGGATCGCTCGCTCAGCCAGTTCGGCAAAGGACGGCACCACCACCGTGGTCGCTGCAGCAGGCGACGCCGCCAACTTCAGATCCTGAGCCGAGGCTGGCCCGAAGGGCGGCACCAGCGAACCGACGATGACGCCGGCGAACAGCGCAATGCACAACATCAAGGTCATCACAACGAAACGACC
>CAZAHQ010000803.1:0-1720 GCA_964484415.1 uncultured Acidobacteriota bacterium
GATCGTCGGTCTGGTCGCCAAGCGCGCAATCCTGGATGGGTCGCGCGTCAAGGCCGGCGACATCGCCTTCGGTCTGAAGTCATCGGGGTTGCACACCAACGGCTACTCGCTGGCGCGACGCGTGGTGTTCGAGCGCTTGGGCTTGAGCGTCAACGACCCGATGCCGGGCACCGGGGTCAGTGTGGCCGACGCGCTGTTGGCCGTTCATCGTTCGTACTACCCGCTGTTGGCGTCGGCCTTGGAGCAGAGTCTCGTCGCCGCACTGGCGCACATTACCGGCGGCGGATTGACCGACAATCTGCCGCGCGTTCTGCCCGCCGCACTCGATGCCGAACTGCAGCTCGGAAGTTGGGAGATACCAGGCGTGTTCCGCACGCTGATCGAGGTCGGTAAGGTACCGCAGGAGGATGCACTGCGAACCTTCAACCTCGGCGTGGGGATGGTTGCCATCGTGGCGGAGCGCGATGCCGATGCGTTTCGCGCGGCGCTGTCGTTGCACAACGAGCTGCCGATGCCGATCGGCACGATCGTCCCGGGACATCGGCGTGTCACCTATCGTGGAGCGTTGGTGTGACCAAGGTAGGTGTCTTGATCTCCGGTCGCGGCAGCAACTTGGTGGCGCTCTTGGCCGAGACGCGCGCCGGCCGCATACCGGCCGAGATCGCACTCGTGATCAGCAACAAACGTTCGGCCCCCGGGCTTCAGAAGGCGCGCTCTTTTGGCGCCCCCGTGGTCGTTATCGAGGCGACTCCCGCGATGTCGCGCGAGCAGCATGATGACGCGGTGGCGAGGGCGCTCGAGGCGGCGGGAGTGACGCTCGTCTGCCTCGCAGGGTACATGCGAATTCTCTCGGCACGATTCGTCGAAAACCATCTGGGCCGCTTGCTCAACATTCATCCGTCGTTGTTGCCGGCATTCCCAGGGTTGCACCCGCAACGTCAAGCGCTGGAGGCCGGCGTCACGATTGCGGGGTGCACCGTGCACTACGTCACGCCGGAGGTCGATGCAGGCCCGATCATCGCTCAGGCCGCGGTGCCGGTGCTGCCCGGCGATGACGAAGTCAAACTCTCAGAGCGGATCTTGGCGCAAGAGCATCGGCTCTATCCGCGCGCACTCGATGCGGTTTGTCGCGGCCACGTGCGATGGGAAAGGGGCCGCGTGGTTCGCGATGGCACACTGCTCGCCGCACCGGGCTCGTTGCTGGCGTAACGTCCGCAGCGAGAGCAGTACCTCTCGCCCCCGCAATCGAGTCGGCACGAGGCGTGCTTCACGACGCGTCGAAGGAGACTCGATGACCGATGCGTCCGCTCTGATTCCTATCCCACCGCGTTGTCGCGAAGCGCTCTTGGCGTTGGGTGCCGCACAACTCGACGACGCCACCCTGCTGGCGATCCTGATCGGCACCGGCAGCGCAGGCCGCAACGCCGAGTCGATCGCGCGTGGGCTGTTGCTCGAAGTGGGCGGGCTCAGCGCCTTGGCTGCACTCGACCCGCGCCAGATCGCGCGGCAGCGCGGCCTCGGCACCGTGCGGGCGGCAAGGCTCGTCGCGGCGTTCGAACTCGGACGCCGATTGTCCGCCGCGCCGGACGTGCGTCGCTTGCCGATCCGATCGCCCGAAGAGGCGCTGCGCTGCGTGCCCGACCTTGTGGACGCGACGCGTGAGCACTTGGTGGGGCTGTACCTCGACGGACAGGGTCGGCTGATCGCGCGCGAGACACTG
>CAZAHQ010000804.1:0-1715 GCA_964484415.1 uncultured Acidobacteriota bacterium
TCGAATTACGATTCCATCCTGATGCTGCGGCGATCGTCACCGAAACGCGCTGGCACGCGACGCAGAAGGCCAAGAAACAAGCGGATGGCTCGGTAACGCTGCATTTTGAGGTCGATGGGTTACAGGAAATCGCGAGCTGGATCGTCGGCTGGTCACAATGGGTCAAAGTGATTTCGCCGCCTGAACTGCGGGAAATCGTGGCCGAGCAACATCTCAAGGCCTATCAGCAGTACCAAGCCTTGCCGGGGTGATGCCACCGTAGCAAACGACTAACTGCGCTCATGCGATCTGAGCTGAACTCCAGCGTCCCGGGGACCATGACTTCGATGGCGAACTCCTCAATCGGTTTACGAGATCGCAGCCGGGCACTCTTGCGGAATCGCCTGGCGTCGCTCGGCATCGTCGACGCCGCGAGCGTGACTTCCGCCGAAGATGCCTTGCAGAGAGAACTCGACCTGATTGAGCACTACGACATCGCTCCCCTGTTCGCGTTTCTCTGCGATTACGCCGCTGCGTTGGCGAGAAACGACATTCCGGCGCAGGCGATCGGGATCGCGGGCGGTTCGATGGTGCTGTTCGCCAGCGGACTCAGTCATGTTTTTCCACCCGACGAAGGTCTGCTCTTCGAGCATTTCTTCGATGGGTCGAAGTTCTACTCGGTCGGCCGCAAGATCTATCTATCTCTGGATGTGCCCGGCAGGATAAGCCGCCGCTTGGTTGCGGCATGGCAGCGAAAGGCGCGATCAGTCAGTGCCAATGGGCTTGGGGTCAGAATTGAATGTACCCCCCGGCGCTATCTCTCACTCTACCGCCGCTTGCGTCGGCAACGCAGACTCTTGCCGCCGACACGAGTACGCTCCTATTGGCACCAGCTTGATCCCGGCAAGATCATGCCGACAGCGATCCGATATTTCGCTCAGGATTTCGTTGAGACATCGTGGGCCCAGGAACTGTCCCCGCTGACGTGGAACCATCTGGTTCTGCTCTGTGGGCGTTGCGAGCGACGCCCTGAAGATGTGCAACTCCTTAACAAAGTTGGCGCCAGGAGCCAGCCGCTGCAAAACAGCGGCAATGAGTCTCGCGAGGCCCAGACTCGACTGCTCGTACGAGACAGTCCGTGCTACCGAGAGGACGTCATGGCACACGCTCATCGAGAAATCGGAATCTCCCCAGGGCTGGCTTCGCGGTTGATGCTGGCCGTCTGCAAGCAACAGCATGAGCGAATCGAGCAATTCAAAGAGGCCTTCCTCGCCTCACCAGACGTCAATAACCGCTCGACAGCGGAGATCGAAGAGGAGTTCGATCTGGTCGTGAGACATGCCCTTCAAGCAACGTCCAAGGCACACGCATGTAGCCGTGCTCTGTGGGCGGCTTATCTCACGTACGCGATCCCATTTACCCGCGAAAGTAGCACGAGTGAACGCTGACCCATGTGTGTCAGAGCCGCGTGGTATTTATAGATCCTGACGGTCCGGTCCACGGAGAAACGCAGGCCCCGCTAGGGGTAAGCGACTGCTCCTCTGCCCGCAGGTGTTCGGTTCTGCAACAAGGCATGGCGAAGCTCGGGGTTTCCTCGCAGCAAACTCGTCCACTGCCGCAGTGCGTTCGTCCTGCATAACGGCATGAGTGGTGTTAACGCTGTGAACTGATCCAAGTTCTCGTGGCCGGACCGTCACTTTCTGCTTCTTATTCTGAGCCCGCTAGTGAGTTGCTCA
>CAZAHQ010000805.1:0-1710 GCA_964484415.1 uncultured Acidobacteriota bacterium
CTTCGACGCGCTGTTCGAATCGCAATCGCAGTTGCAGAGTGCGGCCGTGGCCGCGCTGCAAGCCGGCGGGTCCACCGGTGCGGCGGCGCTCTCCGGTGACGCCGCCACGGTACTCGCCGCCATCCCTTCGACGCTGGAAGAAGTGTGGTCGTTGCAGCGCGAGAGTCTGCGCGAGGTCATGGGCGGGTTCCGCGCCATCGAGTCCGCACACGCTACGCTGCAGAGTGGCGTCGCCAACCAGATGGAGTCGCAAGTCGGGCAAGTGCAGGTTCGCGTCCAGCAGGTCGGTTCGCAGGTCGGACAAGTGGAAGCCGGCATCGCGCGGCTCGAATCCCTGGTCACCACTGTCGAAGCACAAGTGCAGCGGTTCGAGACGCAGTTTGGCGGCGTGCAAACGGCGGTCGGCCGCGTCCAGCAGGATCTCACCGGCGTGCAAACCTCGGTCGGCCGCGTTCAGCAGGATCTCTCCGGCGTGCGCGAACAAGTCGTGCAGGTCGAGGCGCAAGTCAAGACCGTGGCCGAAGCCAAACCCTCCATCGGGCCCGAGATTCTGGACCTGGTGGGCCGGCACTTCGAAACACTCGAGCGCGACATGCGGCAGATCGAAGCCTCGGTGCGCGCCGGGCTCGGGGACTCGCTGAAGGCCTTCGTGAGGGAATCGCAGACGGCCGCGGTATCGAGCGCGGAAACGTCATTGCGCGCGGTACTCGAGGGCGTTCAGGCGGCGCTGCGGACCTCGTCGCAGGACTCCGCCACGCTGCTCCGTGGCTTGCTCCAAGAATCGCAAGGCACGTTGCGCACCGCACTCGGCGAATCCGAGAAGGCGATGCGGTCCGTTCTGGACTCCCAGGCGGGGATGCAGGCGACCCTGCAGGAATCTCAGCAGGCGGTGCAGGAATCGCAGGGCGCGCTGCGCAGCGCCATGGCCGATTCCCAAACCGCGATGCGCACCGTGATCCAGGAATCGCAGGCGGCCATCGGCGCCGCGGCGGTGCAGTCGCAAGCCGCGGTGCGCGAGGCACTCACGACCTGGCAGCCGAAACTCGACACCCTCGTGTCGCGGTCGTCGGACGACACTCGCATCCAGATCGAACAGGCGCTCGGCCGGGTCGTCGACGAACTGGCTGCCGCGCGCGACATCCGGATCCAGTTGCAGGCGGCGCTCGACGGGCTCACCCGCGAGGCCCGCGACGTCGCCACGGTGGCGCGCCGCGTCGAATCCACGCAGGTGCTCACACACGAGCTGTTGGACGAACAGCGCCAAGTGCATCAGTTGGTGGAAGCGCGCGAGAACCGCGAGCGCGCCCGGCAGTTGAACAACGCCGGTGTGCTCAGCTATCACCAGGGCCTGTACGATGCCTCGGTGCAACGTTTCCGCGAGGCCACCGAGCTCGACCCCACACTGGCGGAAGCGTTCAACAACCTGGGTCTGTCGTATACCGAGATGGGCCGTGAGGAAGAGGCCGTGGTCGCCTTCCAGCGCGCCATCGAGCTCGACCCCGGTTCGGGCCAGGTCTACAACAATCTCGGCTATCTGTACTACCGTAAGGGCGATCTCACGCAGGCGATCGAAATGTACCAGCGCGCGATCCAGCGCGGCACCGACACCAGCTCGGCGTACTGCAACCTTGGCAACGCCTATTACCGCTTGCGGCGCGTCGACCAAGCGATTCAAGCCTGGCGCCGTGCGCTCGAAGTCGACCCCGCCAA
>CAZAHQ010000806.1:0-1709 GCA_964484415.1 uncultured Acidobacteriota bacterium
ACACGGACGATTCTCACAGCACGTCGATCGCCGATACAACGCGGTGGCGATCTTCAAGAAGGCGCAAGGGGAAGGTCGGATTCAACGCATCGAAGGGCTGTCGCGGCTGATGGCCGAGATTGGGCAGCACATTTGTGCCATCGACTTGACCCCGGTCGGAGCACCGACAAGAGCGGGAATGCGCTCGGTGATCGGGGATGGATACGTGATGCTCCGTCATCCGGAGTTTCAACCAGCGCTGGAGATGGCCGATCGGGTTGCCCACGAACTGCAGTTGTACGCGGGCTGAACGACTCGTACACCGTTACGGGCCTTCAGCCAATAGCCGGGCGCGAAGCGAGGCCACGGCGGCGTCCCAATCGGCGAGGTTTCTCACCTTCGCTTGGAACAGTCGCGACGTGCCGCCGCCGCGCCCGTCGAGCTGTGTGACGAGTTCTGCTCCCAGTCGCCTCAGATCGGCCGCGTAACCAGGACCCGCAGCAAGCAGCAGTGATCCCTCGTCGTCGCTGCCACAGCAAAGCGCCACCACACCGTTGGGTGCCAAGCGACAGAACTGCTGTCCAACCGCGTTGAGAAACCCTGCGTCGCACTCGGCGAAACGATGGGCCGCCAGTGGCGCCGCCAGCCCCGCGAGTCGCTCGGCTTCGACGAGCGCCAGCATCATCGAGGTGCGTCGCTCACGGCGCAACGCGTCGCGCAGTCCGAGATCCTTGGCGAGCGCCGCGTCATAGAGCCCGTCGTCGTTGGTGCCCAGCGCCTGACGTAAGAGTCGTAGGTGGGACTCACTCCGAGAGAAACGCCGGCGGGCACGCTGGCCGCAAACGAAATACAACCGCGTGCCGCCGCGCATCGGTTCGGTGTCGAGCAAAGAGATCGTTTCGATCTCGGCAGTGCTTGCCAGGTGTGTGCCGCCGCAGGTGTTGAGATCGAGGCCGTCGATCTCGACCAGTCGCACGTCGCCTGTGTGATCGGCAGGCAAACCCCGTGTCCGAACAGTGAGAGTTTCGTATTCGGCGAGACTGACGCGCCGCGCCCGCACCGCGCGCGCGGCGCGGATCTCGTGAGCGACAGCATCCTCGAGTGACAGCCGCGACTCGTCGTCGAGTTGTGGAACGTCGAGTTCGATATCGGCGATTGACTCGTTGAGGTGAAACGCCGTGGTGGGCCATCCAAACCGATCCTGCGCGACAGCGGAAAGCAGATGCTGCCCGGTGTGCTGTTGCATCAGGTCGAAACGCCGTGGCCAATCGAGGTAGACCGTGACCTCGTCGTTTGCTAACTCATCACCCAGGAAATGTCGTATCTCGCCCTGGTGTTTCTGCACATCGAGCACCCGCGCTGCGTCGATACAGCCCCGATCGGCAGGTTGCCCGCCACCCTCGGGAAACAGGACCGTATCAGCGAGCACCACGAACGGTCGCCCCTGCTGTAGGCCGCGACGCACGACACGCGTCGCCAACATGGTCGCGCGCGGATCGATCTCGTAGTGAAACGTTGTTTCGCCCATCAGCTCACATCCTGCGCCAATCAGGGTCCGCAGCCGGGCGATTCTGCAGAATTGCCTCGATGCGACTCATCACCGCGGCGTCGAGCTTCGAGAGCAGGTCGATCGCTCGCATGTTCTCGGCTACCTGCTCCGGTCCAGAGGCGCCGGTAATCACGGAGCTCACGTGACGGTTGGCGGCGCACCAGGCCAACGCGAGCTGGGC
>CAZAHQ010000807.1:0-1702 GCA_964484415.1 uncultured Acidobacteriota bacterium
GATCGACCGATCGTTCGTTCGCGATCTGGTCGAGGACTCGGACGATGCCGCGATCGTGTCCGCGATTGCCGCGATGGCCGCCAGGCTGCACATCGCGACCCTCGCCGAAGGGGTCGAGTCACCCGAGCAACGCGACTTCTTGCTGTCGTGCGGCTGCCAGTTGATGCAGGGGTATCTGTTCGGCAAGCCGGTTCCGGCCGAGCAGTTCACGCGCCTTCTAGAGCTCGAACCACGATGGGAGCCATTGACGGTCGGTCGCTGACGCGCCTACCGGCGGAAGCGGCGTCGCACCAGGCTCCCGGCAAACAGCAACGCGATCAGAGCAATCGGCCAGTCGAGCCGGTGCACGAGGACCTGACCGCATGCCTCCCGGGCCCGGGAATCAACGGATGCGACCGATCCGCGGTATTTCGTAGACACCTACCAGGGGATTAGCGGCGCAAGGCCTCGAGCAATCGATCGATGAGCGCCGCCGAGAATACGCCCCCCTGTTCGAGCATCGCGCGATTCACAGCCAACGCATCGGCCACATCGTGCGCGTTGCGCGGCAAGCGCGGCGCGTGAGCCGCGTCGTCCCGAACGGCAGCGCTCGCTGTGGCCGCGAGCAGCCGATCGATCTCGCGCACGTTTCTTCCGGCGATCAACGCTTGGCCAATCCCCGCGAGCAGAAGATGCGGATGCGCCGATCCATCGGGCAATCGCAGCTCGACCGTCGGTGGGCTGAGTGCGCGACCATCGGGCGCGGTCGCGGTGATCGGCAGTCGCACCAGTGCGAGACGATCGAACTCACCCCACGCAATGGCCGTCGGCGCTTCCTTCCCTTGCGACAGCCGAATGAACGACCCTTCGACCCGATTGCCGAACACCATCAGCGTTGCACCGAAGGAAACCAACCCCGCAATCAGCCACTTGGCCTCGTCCGCCAACGTGCCGTTCGCGTCGCGACCGCCGCGATGGTCTGCACCACGTCGCGGTGACAGATGCACATGCAACCCCGACCCCGCGTGCCCCTTGCGCATGATTGGACTGAAGGAGCAGCGCATGCCGCTTCTATGCGCCAGGTTGCGCAGCACCCATTGCGTCAACACCACGTGATCGGCCGCCTCTGGCAGCGGCGTCAGCGACATCTCGATCTCGTGTTGCTCCCAAATGGTGTCCTCGCCAGTGCCGGCCGGGATGTACCCAACCTCGCTGTGCCCGTACTTGATCGGCACACCAATCTCGGCCAACAGCGCGAGCGCCTCGCGTCGCAGCGTCTCGCCAAAGACGAACGGCGACGAGGCGTGGTAACCGCGCTCTGCCGCGCCGTAGTCGTCCTCTTCGAGCGCGCGCTTGCCCAAGAAATACTCAACCTCTCCCAAGGCCCAAAGCGAGATGCCGAGCTCGCGCTCGACGCGTGCGTACGCCGCGCGCACGATCGTGTCGGGCGATTCGGGAAGTGGCGCGCCGTCGCGGCCAGCGTGACTGCACAAGAGCGCCAACGCCGATTGCTGCGAGAACGGATCGAGAAACGCCGACGCGATTCGCGGTCTCAACAGAATGTCGGACGCGCCGGGGCGGATCCCGGTGCCGGCAAAGATCGACGAGCCATCGGCGCGCTCGCCCCCCTCGAGTACATCGCGCAGGTGTTGCTCGGAGCGCGGCACGAAGTCGAGCGTCTTCAGCCACCCGTCGCTCCCGACGTGCATCAGGCTGATCACAC
>CAZAHQ010000808.1:0-1699 GCA_964484415.1 uncultured Acidobacteriota bacterium
GCAGTTGACGCATCTCTTCGCCCAGCTGGTGCGCGAACGCAAAGCCGAGGCAGCCACAACCAGCGGTACGTCGATCGGTGACCAGTTGCTGTCTCAGCTAGCGCGGGTTGCGTCCGGTGGCACGGAAGCAATGTTCCTCTTACCGCGCGAGCGGCCGCCCAGGCTGGAAGAGACTGGAAGTGCTGACCCGATTCCGAGCGATGCCCTGGACGCGGCCATGGCCACCGGTGGCGTATTTTCGGGAACGATTCCGGGCTATGAAGATCGGCCGCAACAACTGACCATGATGCATGGCGTTGCCGACGCACTCAACTGGGGCGGACAGTTGCTGGTTGAGGCCGGTACCGGGACGGGAAAGTCGCTCGGGTACTTGCTGCCGGCTGCGCTGCACGCGGTCGAAAAAGGAGACCGAGTGGTGGTCTCGACCGCGACGATCGCGCTCCAGGAACAGTTGATCCGCAAGGATGTTCCGGCGCTTCAGGCAGCGGCAGTGCGCGCCAAGGCAGATGGAGCGCAGGCACCGGTCGCGACGTTACGTGATCTCAAGGTGTCGCTCTTGAAGGGGCGGACCAACTATCTGTGCTTGAGGCGCTGGTTCCTGGCACAACGCGATGAGATGACTTCACCTGTGCAGGCACAGTTGCACGCAAAGGTGATCGCCTGGCTACAGCAGACGGAGACAGGGGACAGCGCGGAACTGCATCTCTCACCGGACCAGCACGCACACTGGCGGCGGCTTTCTGCCGAAGAGGGTGCGTGTGTTCCGGCGCAATGCATGTTCCACCGCCGGAACCAGTGTTTTCTCTTTCGGGCGCGCCACGAGGCGGAAGCCGCGCACGTCGTGGTCGTGAACCACTCGCTACTTCTCTCCGACCTGCTCACCGGGCATGCGGTCGTGCCGACCTACCGCCAGCTCGTCATTGATGAAGCGCATCACCTTGAAAGCGAAGCAACCGACCAAATCGGATACGCATTGACCCGAAACCAGGGGATCGAACTCCTCGAACGTGTACTGCATGAGGCGGAGCCAGTTGGGGTCGCGGGTGTTATCGGCATGGCGTTTCGAGCCGTTTCGGGGACGCGTGGAGATGACTCCCGCGCAGCAGCAAGCGCAATCCAGGGGGTGTTGATCGAGGCGCATGCCACAATCGTCGCTGCGCGCGCGGGACTGGAGCGATTCTTTCTTTCGATTGCTGAGCAAGCCGGCAAGCAAGATGTGAGCAGCGGCGGGTACGAGCGTCAGACACGAATAACACCAGGAGTCCGTCGCGATTCAAGCTGGACGCATCTTGAGATTGAGTGGGACGATGTCCTGCAACCGTTCAACCGCATCGTCGACGCGCTGCGTGCCGTGGAGCACCAGATAGCCAATGTATCAGAGGACGAGCTGTCGACTCGTGCGGAGCTGCTGATCGAGATCGAATTGCTGGAACGAGACATTGACAGCTACCGGACACGCCTGACCGAGTTCGTCTCCCAACCGAGCAATGAAATGATCTACTGGGTTTCGATCCATCCTTCGAATGGTGAGGCGAGCTGCCGCGCGGCCCCGCTCCACGTTGGGGATGTTCTGCATGACCGGCTCTTCCAGCGTTGCGAAAGCGTGGTCCTGACCTCAGCGACGCTGACGACCGAAGGGTCGTTCGACTACATTCGCGACCGCCTGGGACTTGAGCATGCTGATGAACTACGTGTGGCG
>CAZAHQ010000809.1:0-1696 GCA_964484415.1 uncultured Acidobacteriota bacterium
TGTCTCGATCGAACCTGCCGGCGGCAAGCCATAGTGTCGAAGCACCATTTCCGAGACGGCGAGGTATCCCCAGTGGTCGGCGCGTTGGAATCTCGGTGTCACATCGAGCCTACGAATTTCTTCGGCCGCCTGGAGCGACGAGACCCACAGCACGAAGAACGAGGCAGCGACGATAGTCCTCAGCCAAGAGCTCGACAGGTGCATAGCTCCTCCGTCCCGGCGGTTTGACTTGTAGCTGGTGACAACCGTGGCTCGCGGGAGGTTGGGAGTATAGGCCTGCGTGTTGGCGTCAGCCCGAAATCGGCTGATTTTCAGCCCGCATTGCCGCGTACATCTGCGCACGTGCTCCAAGCAGATTGACCTCACACATCGAGAGCATCGAGTCGCCCACCGGGAGCTTGAACACGCACGCCGCCAACCGCGCCTGTCCTGTCGCGGTACCAATTTCTCCGCGCCCCATGAAGTGGTGAGACACGACGGTGAACCCGCTCACCTCGACCCGGCCAGTCATTAGCCCGAGCAAGAACCCTGTGGCGGTCTCCCCTGCATCGCGCAGGCGCGCACGCAGGAAACGCTGGCCACGGCCTGCCACGAACGGGAGCGCCTGAGTCGCTGCACCGAGTTTGCGCGCCAGACCGACCAACACAGGATCACCTCGATACCCCACCCCCATCAGCCCCGTGGCATGCATCGCCTCGAGAAACGCGCGATCCTCGTCGCGATCGGAACGCACGGTCTTGACGAATCGAGCCGGCCGGCCGGATCGCGCGATGCACAAGAAACTCGCGACGCGATTGCAGTCGGGGTGGCCGACATGGATCGGTCCACCAGACCCAACTTCGTCGGTGAACGGTGCGAGACCCTGCGCAACGCGCTGCCAGCACTCGTCGGGGGTGACGCCCCGCAGCTCGTGCGAGGTACGCCCGACATCGGCCACCGGCTGAAGGCTGAGCAGTTTGAAAACGTCGCGATTCAAGGCCGACCAGTACGCGACGTGCGCCAAGCCGTCGAGATTCTCGCGTGTCACCGTCATGGTGGTCGCCGCACGGATTGCACTTCCTGTATCACGCCGCACGCGACGCAACATCGCGGCGAACTCGTCGCGAAGCGGCTCCAGTTCCTCCTCGCGGGTGGCGTGCTTGTAACCGACGCGGCCACGCATCGTGGTGTCGATGTGGATCGAGATCTCGGTGAGCCCGCCCTCGACACACAAACGTGCCAGCAGTTGGTCGCGGCGGCGCAAGCTGTCGCCGTGCGTCATCAGCATCGGGATCAACTGCAACTCGTGGCAGCGACGCAGGACGGCGAGCAATTCCTCGATCGGCCGCAGCGTCACCTCGCCATCGGTGATCTGGACATTCCCTTTGGGGCCGGTCCATTCGCGAATCCGTTCGAGTTGCTGCAACACGGCGGCGAGCGGCAGGGGCGGAATCTTGTTGGCCTCCTCGCCTAGATAGCAGCCGGTACAGGCAAAATCGCAGCGTGGATGCAGACCGATCGTTGCCGCGCAGCCGGTCATCTTGCGACCGAACGCCTGGTAGGGCGTGCGCCAGTTCGGATCGAGCGAATTCCAGTGACGTGTGAGCGCTGCCTCTCGCTCCGGCTCCAGCGGGCGCACGAAACGGGCCGCAGCCTGCCGCATTTGTTGCCACATCGACTGTCGATGATCGAGCGGTCGTCCCGGCGATAACCAGTG
>CAZAHQ010000810.1:0-1686 GCA_964484415.1 uncultured Acidobacteriota bacterium
ATCGAAGAGGGGCTTGCGATCCTCTCCGATGTCAAACGCAGGTTCGATGTCCCGGTCATCTCCGACGTACACGAAGCGGCACAGTGCGCGGAGGCTGCTGCGGTGTTGGACGTCTTGCAGATCCCCGCCTTCCTCTGTCGACAAACCGATCTGCTGATGGCGGCGGCTGCAACCGGAAGAGTCGTCAGCGTCAAGAAGGGTCAGTTCCTGGCGCCCTGGGACGCGCGAGCGATCGTCGAGAAGTTGCATATCGGTGGAGCCGCGCGGGTGATGCTCACCGAACGCGGTGCGAGCTTCGGTTACAACAACCTCGTCGCCGATATGCGCGCCATCCCCGTGATGCGCTCGTTCGGCGTGCCCGTGGTGTTCGATGCGACACACTCGGTGCAACGCCCCGGCGGACTTGGCCACGCCTCCGGTGGCGACGCTGAGTTCATTCCAACACTCGCACGTGCCGCGGTCGCTGCCGGAGCCGATGCGATCTTCCTCGAGGTGCACGAGGATCCGACGCAAGCCCTCTCCGACGGACCGAATGCGCTGCACTTGGAATTGGTGCCCGCGTTGCTGCAAGAGCTGATGGCGATCCATGCGATCGTGCGCGGACGAGGCCTGCGATGACGCATCGCGACGAGGGACGACGCGTCCTGCAAGTTGAAGCTCGCTCGCTGCGGCTGCTCTCCGAACGCCTGGGGGAAGAGTTCGATCGGGCCGTCGATCTGGTGCTCAACGCCAAGGGCCGTGTGGTCCTGACGGGAATGGGAAAGTCGGGACTCGTCGCCCGCAAGATCGCAGCCACTTTGGCCTCGACCGGCACGCCCGCGCTGTTCTTGCATCCGGCCGAGGCGCGGCATGGCGATCTGGGCGTGATCGTGCACGGGGACGTGGTGATCGCGTTGTCGCACAGCGGCGAGACCGCTGAGGTCTTGGCCCTGACCGAAACGATCCGCCGGCTCGGCGCACCGCTCATCGTGATTTCCGGAAATCGCAACTCGACGCTCGCTCACGAAGCTGACCTGTGGTTGGACACCTCGGTCGATGAGGAAGGGTGCCCGCTCGGATTGGCACCGATGGCCAGTACCACCGCGGCGCTTGCACTAGGTGATGCACTCGCCGCGGCGCTGATGCTCGCCAAGGGGTTTGGCGAAGAGCAGTTCGCGATGCTGCACCCGGGGGGCAAGCTGGGCCGGAAGCTGATGCGAGTCGACGCGATCATGCGCACCGGCGATCAGATCCCGCGGGTCGGTCCCGAAACGCCGATGCGGGCCGTGGTGATGGAGATGAGTCGCAAGCGACTCGGCTGCGCCACGGTGGTTGGCCCCGATGGTCGCCTGGTGGGAATCGTCACCGACGGCGACCTGCGCCGGCTGCTGGAAAGAGACGCCTCGCCGCTCGATCGCACCGCGACCGAGGCGATGACGCCTCGCCCCGTGACCACCGCGCCGCAGGCCCTGGCCAGCGCCGCGCTACGGGTGATGGAGGAGCGGAAGATCACGTCGTTGCCTGTCGTCGATAGCGAGGGCTTCTTGGTGGGGGTCGCGCAAATTCACGACCTATGGTCGACCGGCCTGGTATGAGCACACTCTGGACAGAAGCGCTGCAGCAGCGAGCTGCGCGCATTCGGCTGTTGCTTTGCGATGTCGATGGGGTGCTCACCGATGGCGGCTTGTTCTACTCAGGCGATGACGG
>CAZAHQ010000811.1:0-1676 GCA_964484415.1 uncultured Acidobacteriota bacterium
CGCCGCCTGCGCCCCCGCGCCGGACATGGCGACGTGCCCGTTGGTTGGGACGTGGCGACCCGTCCTCACGGCGCAGGAAAAGACCGACGTGTGGAACAGCGCGCGCAACACCTGCTTCGTAGTACCGCCGGATCGGCCAACAGCGATTCAGCGCGCGATCACCGCTGGCACCGTGACCTTCGCTGCGAACGGAGAGTGGTCGGTGGCGTGCAATACCGACCATGTCGTCGCCAAGTCGTCGCGATGGAAGATGATCGGGAACGAGGGCGAGGAATGCCGGATTTGGCTGAGCGGGCCGCCGTCCGGATCGGAACGGACCGTGTCCTGTGAATTCACGTCGGCCAACGAGCTGCTCGTGCGCGACGGTCTCGTGTGGTTCACGCGATACACGCGCGCCAACTGACCATGCCCACCGCCGCCGAGATCATCGAGCGCGTGAAGGCGCGGTACGCGGGGTGTCGGACGTACGAGGACGATGTGACGATCGAGCGCACGACCGTTCACGGGCCTCGGCCTTGGCAGCCGCGCGTGCACCGCACACGTTGGCACACGATGTTCCTACGACCGCACCTGTTGCGGCTGGAGATCACCGAACTGGAACCTCGGCCATCTCGGTTCGCCGGCGGAACGATCATCTGGAACGTACGCTGCGTTTTCGAACAGGCTAGAGGCGACAATGCCAAGGTAGGCGGTTCACGCCCGCAAACCGAGGGTCTCGAATGCGAGGCGCGCGAACGCTCGCCGCTCGGCAGTGTGCTCTTGCCGCTGCTCCAGCTGTCGGACGGGGCTGAATCGCGGATCTTGATCCGATCGCCCACGAGCGTTGAGCCTGCCGATCTGGGCGGGCGCGCGATGCACGTTCTCATCGCGTCGCCTGAGAACAGCATTCGTCGTGTGTTCGTTGACCCGGACACGAGTCTGATCGTGAGGGTCGAGGATCGCGATATTCGAAGCGTCAGGGATCGCGTGCCAGAGATCGAGCGCCTTCAACGCGAACTGGCGGATCGACGACTGCGCAAGGCTGAGCGAACCACGATCGAGAACACCATCACGGACCTCGACCTCGTGCTGGATGGAGCGGGGTCCGAGACCTTGATCACCTTCTCGCCCCGCATGGACCACGACATCGACCCGAAGGTGTTCGAGTTCGTGCCGCCGGGGTGAGCGGCGCGATCGAAACCCATGTGCGCAGGCTAGTAGGGGTCATCCGGGGGATCGTCTTCCCGCCACTCTGCACTCCATGAGGAACGCGGAGTCATGTAGAGCCACGAGTAGCCCTGACTCGTGTATGTCCAATCGATACCGTCGAGGACAGGTTTCGCTCCCCTAGATCGCGCCTCAGACAGAGACATCTCTCTACCGCCCTTCTCCCAATCGTCGGCGTACGGAAGCGGCACCATCCGTCCTGCGTAGACATAAACGCGGGCATCATCCGGCGCGTCGTGGCGGCGAGCCGCACCGCCAACGACTAGGACTACGGCAAGGCCGCCGATTACAGCCATAAGGTTGCGAACGCCACGCTCGCCCACGTCCGGCGAGACATCTCTGCGCAAGAAGAGGCGATAGAACGCCAGGTCAGGGAAGTACTTCGATGAGAGGTACATCCCAACGACCAACAACGGAAGGAACAAAGCCCCGAGCACCTGCTGCGACTCGAGCCAACTCGCAATCGCATA
>CAZAHQ010000812.1:0-1659 GCA_964484415.1 uncultured Acidobacteriota bacterium
TTGGCCGATTCGGCGCCGAACAAGAGTTTGATTCGATCGCGCGCCAGCGTCTCGACCTGATCGACGAACTCGCATCCACCGTAGTAACGCTTCTTGGGATACCCCTCGGCGTACTTGTTGGTGAAGATCGAACCGGCCGCCTCGAGCACCGCTTCGCTGACGAAGTTCTCGGAGGCGATCAACTCCAAGTGCGTCTCCTGCCGGTTGACTTCGGACTGGATCGCCGCAGCAATCTCCGGGTCTGTTGCCGTGATCGCCGCAATGCCGAGGGAAGCGGTGGTGCTCATTGTGGGTGTCTCCTGGACCGTGACGTGTAGGCCGGTGATTCTCGCAGAGCGGCCGCTGGTTTTCCATGGTTCAGGTCGATCTAGAACGACAGCTTCTCGACCCTGCGGGTGTGCCGCCCCCCCTCGAATGCGGTGGCGATGAACGTGTCGACGATCGCTTCGGCCATTCCTACTCCGGTGCAACGCTCACCCAAGGCCACGACGTTCGCGTCGTTGTGCAAGCGTGCGAGCCGCGCATCCCATTCGGACGTGCAGCGTGCGCAGCGAATGCCGTGCACGCGATTGGCCGCAATCGAGATACCGATTCCGCTGCCGCAGATCGCCACCCCGAGTGTTGCCCTTCCTTCCGCCACCGCCTCTCCGACAGCGCGTCCGTAGTCGGGATAGTCGACAGAGGCAGTCGAGCCGGTGCCCAGATCGAGCAGTTCATGTCCGGCTGCCTTCAACCGTTCGATGAGGTGTTGCTTCAGACCAAAGCCTGCATGATCGGATCCGATCGCGATGCGCATCAGCGACTGCTCCTTCCCGGTGCCAACGATTGCCACAACTCTTCCGCGTGGCGGTCGGTCATGCCGGCGATATGGTCGGCCAACAGTCGCGCGAACGCCGGTTGGCCGTGATAGTGAGCGGCGATCTCCTCGGCCTGGCGGCTCGGCGCCAGATCGCGCAGGAACGCTCGGCGCGAGAGTTCCTTCCAACGCAACAGCACGGAATCGTCGAGCAGCAGCGGATCGCGATAAAGGGCAACGAAGATCCCTTCCACCGTGCGGGCGGCGCGCGCATCGGCACGTCGCACATCGGAGCGCGTGAGCACGCGCAGCTCGAGCAGATCGCGCAACGCTTCCACCATCGCGGCGCCGGCACGGCTGAGCCCAACCACTCCGCCCCCCTTCGGCAAGCGTCCGGCGTCATCGGCAATGGCGAGTCTTTTTTGCGAGGCCACGAGCACGTCGGTGATCGCCGCGTGCACCAAGGCGCGATGCAGCGCGGCGCGCTCGCGAAACTTCCCGCGCGGCCATCCCCCAGCCTTTTTCAGTCGCGCCACGACGCGCGCCGCCTCGTCTACACGCAGCACATCGCGCAATTCCAAAAACCCCTCCGAGAGCATGTCCTCGATGTCGTGCAGCGGGGTCATCGCCAACCACGCGGCGCGCACGCACTCGGCTTCCAAGGGCGGTGGTTCACCGGGACGCAGGCCGGCAGGGTCGATCCCCGCCGGCACCTCGACATCGCTCCCAGCGCGCAGTTTGAACAGTCCTTCGCGGGTTGCGTCGGTAAGGTTGAGCCCAGCGTGCGCGTAGCGAACCTCGAGCAGGTCGATCACACGCAGCGCTTGTGTCGAGGCGTCAAACCCCTGGCTGGCCACTGTCAG
>CAZAHQ010000813.1:0-1656 GCA_964484415.1 uncultured Acidobacteriota bacterium
TTGAACTGCACGCAAGTCTCCGGTACCGGTGAGATCTCGATCGCGGTGTCGCATACCGGCACGATTGGCTACGCCTACAGCGACAACCGCGGCGGGATCGTGTTTGCGCAAACCGACAAGAACTTCGCGCTTCAAGGGCCGATCTTGCCGATCGTCGCCGCGCTGGGTGCCGACATGCCGAGCTTGGTGTGGGACGGCAGCGCGTGGGGGCTTGTGTGGTTCGATCGACGCAGTACCCCCGAAGCGGTCTGGTTCAATCGCTTGAGCACCGTGCCGGCCAAACTGTTGGCGGTCGATACCAAGCTCAGCGGCAGCGACAGCAACAACTCGCAACCATCACTGGTCTGGAGCGGCGCCGAGTTTCTGGCAGCGTGGATGGGGGGCAGCGGTCCGCCGTACAAAGTCATGTTGCGTCGCGTCGATCCAACGGGCGCAACGTTGGGTTCGCAGCAAGCATTCAGCGCCGGAATCTACTCTCGCTGTCGCACCAGCATGGTGTGGACCGGTTCGCGACCCGTAACGCTGCGCGACGACGATCTGTTCGATCCCAGGAGCCCGGTCTCGTTGCGAGCCATTTCCTGTTGCGGCGATCGCGATGGCGACGGTGTTTCGTGGTGCGACGGCGACAGCGATGATTCCGACAACACCATCAAACCGGGCGCCGCAGAACTGTGCGACGGCCTCGACAACGACAGCGATGGATCGCTGGATGAAAGCGGCTGTGATCGCTCGTGCCTGGGTGCGGTGTTGACCAGCGAAGAAACACTGGGCGCGGCGGGCAGCGCTGAAGTTGCCGTCGCCGTGCGAGGCGCCAACGCTTTCGTCGCGCACGACGACGAGCCGAAACCGGGGGTGCAGCTGGCGCTGGATCGCGGAGGTCCACCGTGGAGTTTGGGTGCGTTGGAGAGCGACAGCGCGGTGAGCGATCAACCGGCGACCGCGTGGGCCGGCGACCGCTCTGTTTCGATCTACCGCGACCTGCGCGCTGCACAACCGCAACTGCGCGTTTCGACGCGCGACATCAACGGCGCTGCATTGACGCTGGACGAATGGTTGGTCGTGCCTGGTGATGGCGTTGCCGCGCCCGCGGTAGCGTGGTCAGGTCGCCGCGCTTTGGTGCTGTTTCGCGCGGGTACGTCATCGGAGGTGCGTTACACGTTGATGACGCCCGAGCTGGGGAAGCTGATCGACGACGCGCGACTCACGCAAGATGGTGCCGGCGCGCCCAACGCTTTCGCCGTGACGCGCGATCCGCGCGGGGGTTTCGCGGCCGTGTGGATCGAGCCGGCATCGGGGCGCGTGATGCTAGCGCGCATCGATGAGGACGGCGGATTGACAGCGGGTCCCACGGAGCTGGCCGCCGCTGCCGCCGGTCGCACTGCTGTTGCGGTTAGCGGCACCAGCAGCGGTTTCGTCGTTGCATGGAACGACGCGGTGCGCGCCGTTGACACAGCAGGGAACCCCGTCGGTCCGCCAACGGCGGTGCCTGCGCTTGGGGCCGACATCTCGCTGTTGTGGAGCGGCGCCGAAGTGACATTGCTGTCGCGTTCGGTGGCGGGCGCCAACGCCGTTGCCTCGCGCCGGCAGTTCGGCGAAGCGGGCGAGTTGCTCAGCAGTAGTCGTGTACCGCTCGGAGTGGATACAAGCGTGGGGCCG
>CAZAHQ010000814.1:0-1649 GCA_964484415.1 uncultured Acidobacteriota bacterium
GAACCGAACTATCCCATCGTCGTGCTGGTGGATGGGTCGTCGGCCAGCGCCAGTGAGATCGTCTCCGGTGCCCTCAAGAACCACGAACGAGCCGTCCTGGTCGGGCAAACCACCTTCGGCAAGGGCAGCGTGCAGCTGGTTTTCTCCCAGATTGCGGGCGACGCCGCGCTCAAGTTGACGATTGCCCAATACCTCACCCCGGGTGACATCTCGATCCAAGGTGTTGGCGTCACCCCCGACGTCGAGCTCGACCCGATGACGGCTGACGCCTTGGAGATGGATCTGTATCGCTCCGAGGAGCGCCTGCGCGAACGAGATCTCAACAAGAGTCTCACCAGCAACGCTCAACGCAACACGGATCGGCCGTGGACGACCCTGCGCTACAACCTCCCCGAGTCGGAGCGCGCCGAGATGCGCGAGCTCGGCTACGTACGGGACGAGTTCTTCCTCGATTTCCCGATCAAATTTGCTCGCGATTTGGCGGCGAACCTCCCCGAGGGAATGCGTCGAACGGAGCAACTCGACGCGGCGCGCGAGTTCATCGACATTCAGCAGGCCGATCAGCTCAAGGCGGTCGCCAAAGATTTGGCTCAGATGAACATCGACTGGACGGAGGCACCGAAGGGCCAGGCCCCGGTCACTGCCGAAGACTTGGTGATCACGGTGGGCTCGGACCGGCCCAACCATACGGTTACCGCGGGGCAACCGATGGCTCTCGAGGTGAGCGTGACCAACCGCGGTCAGGTGCCCGCTTACCAAGTGAGGGCGATCACCAAGAGTGACAATCCACAGTTCGATGAGCGGGAGCTCGTGTTCGGTAAGATCATGCCTGGTGAGACAAAGAAGCAGTCCGCGCCGATGGGCTTCTGCAGCATACCGGGCCGTAAGTTCAGCACCACGGCGCCGCTTCCGACCAATGCCGTGCGTCAATGCGTGATCCCTGAAGACGCCGTGACGCGCGAGGATGTCGTCAAGGTCCGTCTGAGTTTGGAAGGGGGCGAACCGCCTGCGGACGCAGAGATCCGTCCGCGCGTGGAGAGCCTGCCCGAGCCGACGTTTGCGTACACCTACCAGGTGATCGACAACCGCGCGGGCAATGGCGACGGGCAGGTGTCGCGCGGCGAAGGGCTTTCAGTCTACCTCAGTGTTCAGAACACCGGCAAAGGGCCTTCGCGCGAGACCCAGGCGTTGCTTCGAAATGTGACCGGCGACGGTCTGCTCTTGCACGGCGGGCGCTTCGACGTGTCCAACATGCAACCGGGTGAGAAGCGCGAGGTGGTGTTTACTTTTGACGTGCTTGAAACACTGCGCGAGAACCTGGCAAAGGTCGAGGTCAGCGTGGTCGATCGCGATCTGCGGGTATCGGCTTCGGAGAAGATCGTGATGCCGATCGTCGAAGGCGGCCTGTTCATCGAGCAAGACTCGGGCTTGGTCAAGGCGCCAGCCGGCGCGCTGGTGCGGGCGCAACCGCTGCCCGCCGCGTCGGTCGTAGGCTCGGTCGCGAGCGGGGGCACCTTCAAGGTGCTGGGCAAGTTTGGCGGGTTCTTGAAGGTGGCACTGCCCGAAGAGGGGCGCTTCGGCTTCATCGAGTCTGCGGGGACCGAACGCGTCGGCGGCGGCGCCGCTGCTCCCAAGCTCCAGGTCGTGAT
>CAZAHQ010000815.1:0-1648 GCA_964484415.1 uncultured Acidobacteriota bacterium
GCTTGGCCATCGACGCCCACGCACTGATGCAGCGGCTCGCGCGATTCCTCGACGGATTCGCGTCGTGCTTCTCGCGTCTCGCGCACGGTGGTCACGCGAAGCGGTACGTGCAGGGCCTGCTCAGCGACGCGAAGTCGAAGAACATGGAAGGGCTGCTGTCGCGACTTGCTGATCCCGGGGACTACCAGTCGCTGCAGAACTTCATCACGCACTCGACCTGGGACGCATCGGGTCTGTGGCAAGAGCTGGTCGCGCAACTGCCCGAGCGCGAGGGCTACTTGCTGATCGACGACACCAGCATTCCGAAGCAGGGCAAGGAGTCGGTGGGCGTAGCGAGGCAGTACTGCGGCGCATTGGGCAAGGTCGCGAACTGCCAGGTCATCGTCACGAGCGCCTTGCGCACCGCGCACGCGACGTGGCCGTTGCACATGGAGCTTTATCTGCCCGAGGCCTGGTGCGACGACGAAGATCGACGCGAGCGCACCCACGTGCCCGAGCACTTGGTACACCGGACGAAGATCACGATGGCGGTAGCGCAGATCGATAGCGCGATCACCGGAGGGATCCAGATTCGCTGCGTGCTTGCGGACGCTGGCTACGGCGAGTCCACCGAGTTCCGCGACGCGATTGCCGAGCGAGGCCTGCACTACGCAGTCGGCGTGGGCAAGGGCATCACGGTGTTCACTGCGCCGCCCAAGTTCCTGGCCAGCTCGCGCCCGAGCCGGCCGGTCTTGGCGAAGAAGTCGCCAAAGCCAGTCTCGCTCGAAGAGTTGGCCGAAAGCGCTGCACCGACCGACTGGACCAAGCTGTCGTGGCGCAAGGGTACCAAGGGCAAGCTCACCGCCGAGTTTTTGATCCAACGCGTGCTACCGGCGAACTGCTGGGCCCGTGGCAAGCACAACGACGAGGTGTGGTTGATCTGCGAACGCAGCCTCGGCAAGGACGCGGTCCGAAAGTTCTTCTTCTCCAACCTGCCAGCGAACATCTCGCACACGGAACTGGTGCGCATCACGCACGAGCGCTGGGCGATCGAGATGCAATACCGCGACCTCAAGCAGGAGGTAGCGCTCGATCACTTCGAAGGGCGAAGCTACCAGGGCCTGGAGCGTCACCTCGTTCTCACCGCGCTCGCCTACACCTTCCTGCAGTTGGAACGACGTCGTAGTCGCGCGGCGACCATGCCATCGCTCAACGCAGTGCGGCGAAGCGTGACCGAGATCGTGGTGGCACTCCTGTTCGCCACGGGCGACCGCTTCGCGAAGATGGTTGCCGAGTTTGCCAGGGATCCACCGCGGGTTTGAGTTCCCGCCGCCTCTCGCTCTTTGGCATCTCGACGCTCGGAAGAATCTGACAAAGCAGTGCTAGGAGGCGAGGCGCCGCCTCTTAGCGGTCACTGCGTCATCACCATGCCGGTGTGCAGGCCGAGCTCGTTGGTCGGCGACAGCACTGTCAGCGGCTGGTAGTAGAGCGGCGCGAGGCGCAGACCGTTGATCATCGGGATCGACAGGGGCGTGGCCGCCAGGCCGTTGGCGTCGAGCTGGCCGCTGAGCAGCAGGGTCAAGCTGGCCGGGTCGAGGAACAGGAGACCGCCGAAGCCAGGGATGGGGAGGCCACCCGCCAGTTCACCAGCGGCCAGGAAGAGCGCGTA
>CAZAHQ010000816.1:0-1648 GCA_964484415.1 uncultured Acidobacteriota bacterium
GACGGCCCGCCGCAAGAGCAGACCGGCGACAACGGAAACCACCACTCCCAGCACCTGCCACAGTGCAATGCCAAACGGGGCGGCGGTGAGCCAGTGGGGGAGGTGCTGCAGGATCGCCGGCGTGAATCGTCCGAACGCTCGGCGATGCAACCGTTCGATCGACTTGAGGGAGGAGCCGGCCACCTGCCAACCCTTCGCCGTGCGCGTCAGGTAAAGGCCCGGCAGTGATGGGTGCAGCGCAATCAGCGTCTGCTCGGGTTGAGCCGTATCCGGTAGGCCTTCCACCGCAATCGTCACGTCGAGTTGTTCGAGCGCTTCAGCAAACATCTTGGCCAGCGACTGGCCGCGCACCTGTTGCTCGGCCGGGCTACCTGGCAGTCTCGACGTGTCGAGGCACTCAGCCGCCTTCCCGAGGTCGAACGCACCACCGTCAGGCATTGCATGCCGGATCAGCGACTCCGCGGCGCGGCGCGGGGTGGAGAGATCCGCGACATAAGAGTCGGCATGATTCAGAGGCGAGACAGAAACCAACAACAGGCTGAGCAGAAGTGGACGCATGGCGAACATTGTAGGAAAAAAAACACCCCCGACACGATGTCAGGGGTGTTGGACCTGCGTGGTCACGCATTGCGGGGGGATCAGGTCACAAAACCACGCTGGACCAATCTCTCCCTCTCGATCAGCTCATTGCGCCGCGAGCGGTATCGAAAAGACCCGGTAGGTGCTCGCAGAGGCCATCGAGTGCCTGTTTGTCGAGTCGCAGCAATCGCACTGCAGGGTGTTTCATCAAATCGATCGAACTGTCGACGTCGCTTCCTAGACCGAGCTTGTGGGCCGCGGCGTCGGCGAGCGAGACACACGCGGTGCTCGGCTGAGGGGCGCCTGGGGCATCGCAGCGGTGATGATCGCGAATCACAGAACAAACCAACTCAGGCAATCCCCAGCGGGCGGCCAAGAGGCTCCCGGCCTCCGCGTGGTGCTCATCGACCAACGACATTTGGTCCGGCGATAAGTCTCCGACCCGCATTCCGGCCGACTCACGAAGCGCCTTGATCAACGCGAGTCTGCCGAAGTCATGGAGCAACCCGCACAGGAACGCGTCTTCTGCGTCGACACGCGCGGCATCGGCAACTAGCCTCGCCCCGAAGGCGACAGCCAGCGAGTGGTCAAGCACCTTTGCGCCTGCGCTCCCGTAGACGTTGGTGTCGCTCATCTTCGATCGAAGGACGAGCGCCAGAATCAGATTTCGAGTTTGCATCAAGCCGATGCGAGACATTGCGAAGGCCAAATCGGTGATCTGCGAACGCCCACCGTAAAGAGCCGAGTTGGCGACGCGCAGAACTGCAGCAGCCAAGATCGGGTCCTTCTTTACATACTGAGCGATCCTCGCTGCGGTGACGTTCGGCGCACGCAACTCTTCCATCAGGCGGATCGCGATTTCAGGGAGCACGGGAAGATCGCCGGTCCCTGCGAGAAGCTGCTTGATGACGTCCTGAGTGCTGGTGGCTCCAACAGTGGTAGTCAAGATCCCCTCGGACCGCCAACTAGGGCGGAGTCACAGTTCTTGTCGGCCGAGAGAATGTGATCTTGAGACTTCTCGAATCGCTCGCGTGACGGCGAGTTCGCGGTACCTTCGCAGGTGACATTG
>CAZAHQ010000817.1:0-1641 GCA_964484415.1 uncultured Acidobacteriota bacterium
CCCGTTTGCCCAACACCTCCTGTGCGATGACGTTGAGTTTGTGGCGCACCGACTTCTTGCGTTGCTCGTCACCCGGCATGATGAACGTGCGTCCCACGTAGCGATTCTTGACCAACGCTTCGCGATACGACCAGCCCAGGGCCTGCGCCATCTCCAGCGCGGCAGCGCGCGACGATTCGGGCACGGGGACGACGACATCGGCCATCAAACCAAGTTGCTGTACCTTGCGCGCCAAGCTGCGTCCCATCCCCTCGCGCACTCGGTAGACCGACATCCCATCCAAGCGACTATCGGGGCGGGCGAAGTAGACGAACTCGAAGACGCAGGGACGAAACGTCGGCTCGGCAACCTGTTCCCACAGCACCTCGCCGTTTTCACGGATGAACAGCGCTTCGCCTGGTCGCGGTCGCCCTTCGACCTCGTAGCCGAGCGACTCCAACACCACGCTCTCCGAGGCGACTGCATGCACTGTGGTTCCGTCGGAGCGCATCCGCTTGCCGTAGCAGATCGGCTTGATTCCGTACGGATCGCGAAACGCGAACATCCCCTCGCCCGCGATGAAGCCGACCACCGAGTACGCACCCTTGACCTGCGCGAACACCTCGGCCACGGCAGCACGAAAGCACTCTGTGGTGAATCGTCCGCCGCCAGCCTGACGGGCCAACGCGTCGGCAAACACGTTGAGAATCAACTCGACATCACAATGACTGAGCAGATGACGCCGACCGAAAGCCAGCATTTGCGCCCGCAGGTCTTCGTAGTTGGCGACGTTGCCGTTGTGCGCCATCGCGATCCCGAAGGGGTGCGTCAAGACGAACGGCTGTGCATCCTCGGCACCGCCCGAACCAACGGTCGGATAGCGCACATGTCCCAGCGCGACGTTCCCTCTTACACCTGCCATTCGCTCGGCGGTGAACACATCGCTGACCAACCCTTCGTCCTTACGCAGATGAAATCGCCCGTCGTACGCCACGATTCCGGCGGCATCCTGTCCGCGATGCTGGATGGCAAGCAATCCGTCGTGAACCTCGCGCACCGGATTCTCCGTGCCGATCAGTCCGATGAATCCACACATACACGCAGCCCTCCAGCAATTCGGGGACGGTATACGAATTAGCCGCGGGCCGCATCGGCTCGCGTTAGGGATCTTGCATCGAAAGCGGCAACCCTACGCTACGGCAGCCAAATGACGTCGCCGGCGACACCGCCGATCGGTATCGAATTGACGACCTTGGGCGACCTGCCATCCCCTAGTTCGACCACCGCGAGCCAGCGCTTTTCGTCGTCGTCCTGCATCGATACGGCGGCGTATTTACCATCGGGACTCACTGCGAGTTCCTGCGCGTAACCACCCATGTCGAGCCTGCCCAGAACCTTTCGTGTCGTCGCGTCCACGACGACCAGATCGACTTCTCTCCCGGTTGCCGTCACCACCACCTGCTCACCGTTGGGCGTGAACGCCAAGTCGCTCAGGTAGTCGGCGACCTTGAACACGGTCGGCGCACCCACCGACCGATCGGCGGCAAGCGTCAGGATCGCCAGATGCCCCATCGGGTTGGTGCTCACCCAGATCTCGTTGGTGTGAGGTCGGGTCGCGACATGATCAGGCACCGGTCCGATCTCGATGCGCTGCACGCGGGG
>CAZAHQ010000818.1:0-1641 GCA_964484415.1 uncultured Acidobacteriota bacterium
TGCCGTCCTCGAACACCGCTGACACTGACTGGCCCCTGTCCACGATCCTGCTACTTCCTCCTTGGAGAATTCCGCGTATGTACTTTGCTGATGAGCCCAGCCACATGGAAATTCTGCGAGATACGATCCGCCGCTTTGTGGCAACAGAACTGCCTCGCGAAAAGGCTCGTGACCTCGACCGCAGGAAGACCTTCGATCGCGACTCGTTCCGCCGGTTGGCCGAGCTTGGCGTATGTGGCCTGACGGTCTCTGCGGAACACGGTGGCAGCCGCGACCTCGTGGCCGCAGTCATGGTCATCGAGGAGCTTTGCCGCCGGGGCAGCTCATTGGCCGCTGCGTTCATTCACTGCGCCTTCTACGGAGCCCTCAACATCGAGCACAGCGGCTCTGAGCAGCAGAGACTCGAATTGCTTCCTGGCCTGATGCGGGGCGAACTCTTCTTCGCATACGGGCTCTCCGAACCGGACGTTGGCGGTGACCTCGCGAGCGTCACCACCCGCGCCCGCCGCGACGGTGATGATGTCGTGATCAACGGGGCCAAGCGTTGGTGCACCGGCGCCAGGTTCGCCGACTATATTTTTTGCCTGACACGGTCCGATCCCGACGCGCCCCGCTATCGCAATCTCTCTGCCGTCCTCGTTCCTCTGAACGCACCCGGCATCACCATTACCGACATCGAGCACATCGGCCTGCGCTACGCCGAGACATGTGATGTCGCTTTCGACGATGTCCGGCTGCCCGCTTCCAGCATCGTCGGCGGTGAATCGGGCTGGAACAGAGGGTGGGAGATGCTCGCCGGGCCCGCCCTGGATATCGAGAAAATCGAGGTTGGAGCAGTCGCGCTCGGCGTCGCCAGCGCGGCCCTTGAAGACGCGTGGCGGTATTCCCAGGAACGCAAACAGTTCGGCAAGGCCATCTGCGGGCACCAGTCCATACGCCACGCGCTCGCCGAGCTTCGCACGAAGCTGCATGCCTCCCGCCTGATGCTCTATCACGCGGCCTGGCTTGCTGACAGCCACCGGCAGTGCAGCGTGGAAACATCCATGGCCAAGCTGTTTGTCACCGAGACTGCACTCGAGATCGGCATCGCCTGTCAGCAGATCATGGGCGCCTATGGCTGTGCCGAGGAATACGACATGGAGCGGTACGTCCGGGATCTGCTGGTGATGCCGATCATCGGTGGATCATCCGCCATGCAGAAGAACAACATCGCAAAGCGGCTCGGCTTGCCAGGTGGCTGAGGCACAATAGAAGAAGGATTTCCTGATCACCCAGATGATATGGAGGACAACGTGAGCGTTCAAAGACTACTGGAGCTGCACGGCCGCGTTGCGCTAGTCACCGGAGGTTCTCGCGGACTGGGCATTCAGATTGCGGACGCTCTTGGAGAAATGGGTGCCCGCGTCGTCATCGCTGCGCGCAGTGCCGCAGATCTCGAGAATGCCCGAAGCGAACTGGGCAGCCACGGCGTAGATGTTCAGACGATCGCCTGCGACATCACTCAGCCAGCGCAGGTGACCGCCATGATCGAGAAGATCGTCAACAACTGCGGCCGGATCGACATCCTCGTGAACAATGCCGGTGCCGGATGGGCGGCTCCGACGGAGGATCACCCGCTCGAAGCATGGCAGAAGCTGCTCG
>CAZAHQ010000819.1:0-1623 GCA_964484415.1 uncultured Acidobacteriota bacterium
GGTAACGAACGTGATGATCAGGACCTGTCGCTGCCCGGTGGCGGCGTGATGCGTGAACACGCTTCAGAGCCTGATGAAGGAGTGGATCTCCCGGTCTCGTTCGCCTCGCTCGTGCAGCCGTTTTATCTGATGGCATTGACCGGTCTCGGCATGATTCCGCACCCTGAGTCCAATCAACCCGAGATCAAGTTGGCGGTCGCACGAAGCGCGATCGCGCTGATCGAGCTGTTGAAGCAGCGCACCGAGGGGCAACGCAGCGCCGAGGAGACTCGATTGGTCGATGAGATCCTGGGCGCTCTGAAGTTACATTACGTCGAGGTTCGGGGACGAAGCGGACGCGCATGACGACGCATCGTCTGCTTCCATGCGCGATCTGGCGTGCGATCGCCGTTGTCACCTTGATCGCTGTGACGTCGTTGATCACTGCGTACTCGCAGCAAGAGAGCCCGGCTCCATCTCAGGTCGATGAATCGCGACCGGAGACAATCAACACCCTGATCGACAAGGTCGAACGATCATGGTGGGATTGGAAAAAGGTCGTCAAGGCCGGGCAGCAACCCGAGAACTCCCCTGCCACCACGGAATTTCTCGGGTTGATTCACGAAGAGCAGATCGGCCGACTGGAATCGTTTTCTGAGGCGGCCGTGTTGGAAGGTCGCCGGCAACTGAACGAGGGAAACCTCGCGACCGCACGCAATGCGTTTGAACTCGCACGACAGCTCGATCGGCAACAAGGGGCAGCGCTTTGGGATTTGGGCCGCGTGCAACGGCGCGCGGGTGGTCAGTTCGGCCAGTCGTTGAGCAATTCGTGGAACGGCTTGAAGGCGCCCTTCAAGGGGTATTGGTCGCGGTACGCCTCGCTCGCGAACGCACTGACCTGGACGCTGGTCGGGCTTTTGGTGTCTGGTGCAGGACTGATCGTTGCTTTGTTGCTGCGCCACGCGCCCCGTTTGGTTCATGACATCGATGAACGCCTTCCGCCACGCTGGGATGCTTCGTGGCGCGTCGTGGTGGGCTGGGCGATTGTGTTGTCACCGTTGGCGGCGGTGGTATTGGGTGTGTGGGCGCTGGTGCTTTGGGCCGTGTTGTTGATCCCGGCCTGCGGCGCTGCCGAACGACGCCTGATCTACGGCTGGTTGCTGCTGCTTGCGATTACCGTACCGGCGATCAATGCGATGTGGGTTTTGACGAGCGTCGCCGTAAGTCCGACCGCCCGCGTGGCGGTGGCGTCGGCGGAGCGCTCGTTGCGAGCCGACTTGGTGACCGAGCTAACCGCGCTTGCCGACGCTCACCCCGACGAGGCGACATGGAAGGTGCTGTTGGCGCGCTTGATTGCCGGCGGACAGCCGGATCAAGCGGCGCATCTGCTTCGTGAGGCAGCGCAACTAGCACCGACGGACGCTCGTGCTCGTCTGCTCTTGGGAAATGTGCTCTATCGCATCGGGAAGCATGAAGCGGCCGGAGTGTTGTATCGAGAAGCCCTCGATCTAGATCCCAAGAACGCGGTCGCGATGTTCAACTTGGCGCGCGTTCGGATGGAAACCAACGATTGGCAAGCGGCTGAAGAGATGCGGCACAAGGCGACCACGCTCGATCCAGGCCTGGTCAAGCGGCTCGATGCCG
>CAZAHQ010000820.1:0-1619 GCA_964484415.1 uncultured Acidobacteriota bacterium
CGTGCTGCTCGAAGAACACACCTTCGCCGCCCGTTGAAATGGGACTCGATACCTGAGTCTGCAAGGTGTCGTCTGTCACGGGTTTCGCTGCGTCATACTCGGCATTTCGATGATCTGGCTTATGGGGTACGTCTGTTGGATCACGTTGACCATTGTGCCAGTTTCACACGATGAACTGAGCCACCGGAATGGCCGCTCACCTTCGGAACGGATGGAATTGCAGAGGGTGCTTAGCCCGACACTGTGGCGCGAACGCGGCGCACGTCTGCCTGTAGATCAACGCGCCAGATACTTTGCGAGTCTCAGCAGCACTCGCCGCACGGCTCGGTCGAGCAGCGCCTATTGGCACATTGCACTGTCCGGGTACTTCGCCGAAAGCGCTTCTTCGATGGTCGAGGCTGGAAGTCCGCACCGCTGCAGAGGCGATGTTCGGCTCGCCGGCGCGAGGGTCAGCAGGGGGGTGGGAAACCCGAATTGTCTACATTGCACAAAGATATAGTTCGGATCGAGGGACGAGGGCTTGCCACATCACAGGTCTTTGGGCAGCTTCTTCCTCATCAAATTGTCAAGATAGGCACCGAGAAGAAGCCACGCTTCACGCATTTCCTTCTTGTATTTGTGCTGTTGGTAGATGCGCTTCATGCGATCGGGCTCAGTATGATTTAGGACTGCTTCGATAACATGTGGTGGGACACCGCGGTCTTGCATCAACGTGGCCCCAGTTCGGCGAAGATCGTGGATATGCCACGGCCCGCCGGGAAGAATCAAGCTCGTAATGGCGGGCGACCGCCCCTTCACTGGTTTTCCTCGCTGGCGATGTGTTACCTGTTTGGTGATCGATTTCTTATCGACGGCTCCTTCGTTGTGCTTCGCCGGAAACAACCATTCGGACTTTGGGTTTTGCGACTTCAACCGCTTTAGTTGCTTTCGGACAAACGGAGACAAGACGACGGTATGCGGCTCCTTCGTCTTTGTTAGCTCAATCGGAAGCATTAGCTCGTCGCCGACAACCTGATCCCAGCGTGATTGCGAAAGCTCGCCAATACGACACAGCGTACCGAGCAGTATCCAGATGGCGCATTCGGTCTCGGGGATGAGCTTGGCATCTGGTAACCGCTTACGAAGCAGAAGAATTTCCTTTTCGGAAAGGTTGCGCTTGCGCTCGACGGACTCGCCGCTCCACTCCCCCTTGTCGAGTTCGTCCGTGGGATTGACGGTCGCAATCCCGCGACGGGCTGCAAACTTGAACATCTGGCGCAGGTCAGCCAAGAGCAATCCCGCCATGCGCTTGGCGCCGCGGCCAGCCACTGCATCCATTACTGCGACAATGTCCGACTCGGCAACTCGTGACGGCACGCGCTTGCCAATGAACGGAGCGACATCCTTCTCATAACGACGACGGACTTCGCTGCCGGCATCAGCGTACTTGCTTTCGATTTCTTTTGCGAACCAGACCTCGAAGAGTTCGTTTACGGTTTGGGGGAGAGCCCCGTTGGTTTGGTCCAACGCGAACTGCTCGGCGCGCCGTTTTTCGCGTTCTACGCGTGGGTGACGGCCGTCGGCGATATGGGTGCGCGCCTCCCGAGCCTTCTCACGCGCCTCGGCTAGAGAAAGATCGG
>CAZAHQ010000821.1:0-1605 GCA_964484415.1 uncultured Acidobacteriota bacterium
CATCGCCCAGAACCAGATCCGCTTCCGCTTCGGCGAGGTCGACCTGCTGTCGAAGCTGGTCGAGGGCAAGTTCCCCGACTACCAGCGGGTGATCCCGCAGGGGTATCGCAAGTCGATCGAGCTCGAGCGCGAGACCTGGGGCGGCGCGCTGTCGCGCGCGTCGATCCTGACCTCCGAGAAGTTCAAGGGCGTGCGCTTCACGCTGACGCCCGGTGCGCTCAAGGTCCAGACCACCAACGCCGAGCAGGAGGAGGCGGTCGAGGAGCTCGACGTCGACTATTCGGGCGATCCGCTCGACATCGGCTTCAACGTGACCTACCTGCTCGACGTGCTCGGCAACCTGAAGACCGAGCGCGTGCGCGTCGAGTTCGGCGACGCGAACAGCAGCGCGCTGATCTCCGTGCCCGGCGACGACGGCTTCAAGTACGTCGTGATGCCGATGCGGATCTGACGCGCGCGACGAGAACGACGATCCGACGACGGCGAACACGCCCGAACACAGATACAGCGAGGCTCCTCCCGGCATGGCAGCAGTGCAACCGATCCTTCCCGAGACCCCCGACCCCGCGGCGACCGACGCCGCGACCGCCAGCGACTACGGCGCCTCGTCGATCCAGATCCTCGAGGGCCTGGAGGCGGTGCGCAAGCGGCCGGGCATGTACATCGGCGACACGTCCGACGGCACCGGCCTGCACCACCTGGTGTTCGAGGTGGTCGACAACTCGATCGATGAGTCGCTGGCCGGCCATTGCGACGACATCCTGGTGACGATCCATTCCGACAACTCGATCAGCGTCGTCGACAACGGCCGGGGCATCCCGACCGGCATCAAGATGGACGACAAGCACGAGCCCAAGCGCTCAGCAGCCGAGATCGCACTGACCGAGCTGCACGCGGGCGGCAAGTTCAACCAGAACAGCTACAAGGTGTCGGGCGGCCTGCACGGCGTTGGCGTGAGTTGCGTGAACGCACTCAGCAAGACGCTGCGCCTGACGGTGCGCCGCGACGGCAAGGTCCATGTGCTGGAGTTCTCGCGCGGCTTCGTGCAGAACCGCATCGTCGAGACGGTGAATGGCGTCGAGGTCTCGCCGATGAAGATCGTCGGCGACACCGAGAAGCGCGGCACCGAAGTGCACTTCCTGCCGGATCTGGAGATCTTCCAGACCAACAACGACTTCCACTACGAGATCCTCAGCAAGCGCCTGCGCGAGCTGAGCTTCCTGAACAACGGCGTCAAGATCCGGCTGAAGGACGAGCGCACCGGCAAGGAGGACGATTTCTCCGGCGCCGGCGGCGTGCGCGGTTTTGTCGACTTCATCAACAAGGGCAAGACCATCCTGAACCCGAACGTGTTCCACGCGATCGGCGACCGCCAGAGCGACCAGAACACCAACATCGGTGTCGAGGTCGCGATGCAGTGGAACAGCGGCTACAACGAGCAGGTGCTGTGCTTCACGAACAACATCCCGCAGCGCGATGGCGGCACCCACCTGACCGGCCTGCGCGCCGCGATGACGCGTGTCATCAACAAGTACATCGACGACAACGAACTGGCCAAGAAGGCCAAGGTCGAGGTCAGCGGCGACGACATGCGCGAAGGCCTGT
>CAZAHQ010000822.1:0-1602 GCA_964484415.1 uncultured Acidobacteriota bacterium
GGAGGGGAACTCGGGGTGACTCGTTCGATCCTCGAAGCGGCCGGAGCGAAACCGGGGCGCGTCACCGCCAGGGCCTCGTACTTCTCACAGCCGATACAGCGACCCGACAAGAGCTCCTTCGAACTGGGCGGCCAGGGGAAGGGTCCCGAGACGGCGATCGTCGATCGCATCACGTTCGTTCAGCCCGAACCGCAGGGGGGCGGAGACGCGTTTCTCGACGGTTGGCTCACTCGGTGGGGTGAGCCGACCCATCGAACGACACGTCGCGACGATCAACGCGTCGGCGCCATCAGCGAGGCGTGGGTTTGGCTCGATGTGGGCTGCGACATCAGAGCCGTCGCTTTGGTCCGCCGCGAGATCACCCCGCGGGGAGCCGTCCTTCGCTACGGTTCAATCGAGCTGCAGCGCGTGTCGTCGCTCGTGAAACAGCTCGACGTGTTCGAGCGGACAGCGGACAAGCTCGGGGGGCTTTAGCGCCGCGGGGGGTCGACCAGCTCTGAGGGGACGGTTCGAGCCGCCCGTCTCGCCGGAAGATTACAAGTAAGCCACTATTTCCTTTGGCGTCGGGTATCATCCCCCGGTGTTTGGGGCGTCCTGTCCCAGGGACGGTTTGGCCGGGCAGCCCCTTCGGGAAAGAGGCAAGTTCCGTGCTCAAGCGCGTCTTCGGGTCGTCTGTCGGTAAGAAGTATCTGATGGCGGTCACTGGCCTGGTATTGCTGGGGTTCGTGGTCGCCCACATGATCGGCAACCTGCAACTGTTCCTCGGCCGCGAGGCACTCAATCGGTACGCCGAGTTCCTGCAGGGCCTGGGCGAGTTGCTGTGGGTGGCGCGACTCGTGCTGTTGGCCTGCGTCGGACTGCATATCTGGGCGGCGATCGCGCTGACACTGTCGAATCGGAAAGCCAAACCTGTCGGCTATCAGGTTCCCAACCCGAACGCCGCCAGCTACGCCTCGCGCACGATGATCTACAGCGGTTTGATCGTGCTTGCGTTCCTCCTGTTCCACCTGGCGCACTTTACGCTCGGGCTGACGCATCCCGAGCACTACGCGTTGATTGACCAGCAAACGCGCCACGACGTATTCGGCATGGTGGTGAAGGGATTCCAGTCTCCCTGGGTCAGCGGTTTCTATATTCTCGCGATGGGTCTGTTGTTTGCGCATCTGTCGCATGGAATCTCCGCATTCTGCCAATCGTTGGGATTGCGCTCGCCGGCCAATCACGCGCTCATCGATCGCTCCGCGCGCCTGATCTCTGCCGCGCTGTTCATCGGCAACTCGGTGATGCCGCTTTCGATCTTGCTCGGTTACGGCAAGGACTTGGTGAGGTGAGCATGCAACTGGATTCGAAGACCCCAGCAGGGCCGCTCGACACCAAGTGGACGCGCTACAAGAGCGAGATCAAGCTCGTCGCCCCGAACAACAAGCGGAAATACTCCGTGATCGTTGTCGGCACCGGTTTGGCGGGAGCGTCGGCCGCGGCGTCGATGTCCGAACTCGGTTACCAAGTCACCGCGATCTGCTTTCACGACAGTCCGCGTCGCGCGCACTCGATCGCGGCCCAAGGCGGCATCAACGCCGCCAAGAACTATCAGAACGACGG
>CAZAHQ010000823.1:0-1600 GCA_964484415.1 uncultured Acidobacteriota bacterium
CGTGGTTGAGACCGGCGGCGATCAGGACATCTCGATCGTTCCTGCCGGCGTGATCCGTGTGCTCGACATCAAGCTCCAGGGTTCCGGCATGAGCGAACGAATGGACGTGCAAAACATCGATCGACTCGAGTCGCACGACGAAGTCAAACTGGTGATCGCCAATCGGCACGACTACGAACAAGCACGTGAGTGGGCGTTGGGCGCACTGCGTTCGTTTCGCGGGGAAATCTTGTTCAGTCCGGTTGCCGAAGAGGTTGATCCAGCGTTGATCGCGGAGTGGATCTTGGCTGACAAACTCCCGGTGCGGATGCAACTGCAATTGCACAAGCTGCTCTGGCCGGGCGTGGAGAAGGGCGTGTGAGCGACAAACCGCTGGCAGTGGTGCTGACCTCGGGCGGACTCGACTCGTGCGTGACTGCCGCGATCGCCGCCTTGGATCACACGCTGGCTCTGATGCACGCTACCTATGGTCAGCGCACCGCCGCTCGCGAGCGTCAGGCTTTCGAGCAGATTGCCGACCACTTCCAGGTACCGCCGAAACACCGGCTCGTGCTCGACATCGGATTTCTCGCGGCGATCGGCGGCTCGGCACTCACCGACGTGCGAATCGATATCCCGGAAGGAGCGCCAGGCGCAGGGATACCGGCGACCTATGTGCCGTTCCGCAATGCACACCTGCTCGCCAGCGGGGTTTCTTGGGCTGAGGTGCTGCGTGCGCGCGCGATCTACATTGGCGCGGTCGAGGAGGACAGCAGCGGTTACCCCGACTGCCGTGAGGTGTTCATCGAGGCGTTTGAGCGGGTGGTGCAGTTGGGGACCGCCGCCGGGACCCAGCTCATGGTGCACACGCCATTGATCCGCTCCAACAAGGCGCAGATCGTGGCACGCGGACTTGCTTTGAACGCCCCGTTGCATCTCACCTGGTCGTGCTACCAGCGCGAGCAGATCGCGTGCGGTCGCTGCGAGTCGTGTTACCTGCGGCTCAAGGGGTTTCGGGAAGCGGGCGTTGTCGATCCGATCCCGTACGATCTGCCTGGCTAGTTTCCCGTGGCGTCTTTGACGGTGCGTAGCGAGGCGGGTCGTGTCATCAGCCTCATCACGGGCATCAGACGCGCCTCTTTGTCCCACGACGGATGTCTGTGTTGCCACCACGAATAGCGCGCGTCGCCATCCTTGGCCAAAGCCGGATCGGAGAGCGCTTGCTGCCACTCGGCCGCCACGGTGGGGTTCTCGAGTTGCTTGCGCGCCCAAGCCTCCAGCACAAAGTCGTTGATCCACTCCTTGTTTTCGAAGAGCGACGAGAGCAGTCCCCACGAAACCAGCGAGTCGACCGCTTCGGGCTCCAGCAGTTGCACCGCTAGTTCGAACCTCGGCTGGTCGGCGTAGACGAACAGCGTGCCGGCCGGCACGCGTCGCATTTCACGCTGGCGTGTCGCCTCGACCGTAACCCCGTGTCGCCCTTGATAGCTGCGCTCCGCAAATTTCGGCTCCCCCAAGCGAATCGTCTCGACATCGAGCGACTCGTCCCGCGGCAGAACATAGAAACGCAGACCATGCGCTTGAAGCCGCGATTCGATTTGTGGCCAACCCGGCAGCACCA
>CAZAHQ010000824.1:0-1595 GCA_964484415.1 uncultured Acidobacteriota bacterium
GATATCAGCGCTGTCACTGCGAAAGGGGCCCACATACGGGTGAGTGCCCCCTTGAAGCGCAGGAGAAAGGCGCACGTCCCTCCCTACCTGTGCAGGGATCTTGCGGCCCGTTCCGGCGTATTCTCCCCAGCGGGCAGGGAATGAGGCGCACGTGACCGGAGAAACGGTAAGCACTGACAGCGAGGCGCGCACAATTGCGGTTGCGATCGTGGAGGACATCGTCGAGATCCGCGAAGGGATCGGCGACCTGCTCGACACCACCTCCGGTTTTCGCTGCACCGGCCGCTATGGGTCGATGGAGCAGGCACTCGCCGCTTTTGGCGGCCGACAAACCGACGTCGCCCTCTGCGACATACAGCTCCCCGGGATCGACGGCATTGAGGGGATCCGTCGTCTCAAGGCGGCTCATCCAGCGACCGTGT
Organism: uncultured Acidobacteriota bacterium; assembly: GCA_964484415.1. GTDB lineage: Bacteria > Acidobacteriota > Polarisedimenticolia > J045 > J045 > JANNUT01. Next base: position 423 of record CAZAHQ010000824.1, read on the forward strand.
TCATCGTGTTCTCGGTCTATGACGACGATGACCGCGTGTTCGATGCGCTGTGCGCGGGAGCGTCGGGATACCTCCTGAAGAAGACGCCACCCGATCGATTGCTCGCGGCACTTCGCGATGCTGCGTCGGGCGGCGGACCAATGTCGCCCGAAATCGCGCAGCGCGTGATCCGATTGTTTCGGCGTTTCGCGCCGCAACGCAGCGAGGTTCAACTCACGCCGCATGAGGTTCGACTGTTGCGGCTTGTTTCGGAGGGGCATGACTACCCGTCAGCGGCGGGTGAGTTGAACGTGGCGACCTCGACCGTGGTCTACCACATGCGGCAGATCTTCCAGAAGCTGCAGGTGCACTCCAAATCGGAAGCGGTGGCGCGGGCACTGAAGTCCGGCTTGCTGCGCTAGGCGAATCGCAGGAGCCCGGCTGCCGAACCGAATCGCGACGCTCGCCGCACGCGACCTGACGCGGGTCATTTACTGCAGTGCCTCAATCACTCGATAATCGGCGCGCCTGGAGTTCACGAGGGGGGAGGCGCGATGATCGCGACTCGGCTTGGCTGGTGGGCGCTTCTGTGGCTCGTTGCCGTTACGCCGTCGTTGTCTGCCGAAGAGCCGTTTCCTGAAGCGAAGGCGGTGGTCAAGCACTGGGACGTCGTTTGGTCGGTCGAACCGTGGGCGGAGCGGGCGGTAGTCAAGGTCACCAAAGATATTCTGGTGCGCGATCCACTAGGTACCGACGCCAGCAACCAGGTCATCGCTTTCTACGCCACCAAAACAGAACTTTCGAAGTTCGACGCGAAGACGATTCACGCCGACGGTCAGGAGACCCCGGTAACCGAAGGGCTCAAACACGAACGTCCCCTGCTTCGATCCGGCAACATCGAATATCGGGCGCTGCAATTCACTTTCCCCGATGTGCAACCGGGCAGCACTCTGCACTACGAGTACGAGCTCCGACTCTCCGAGTTGCGATATGCCCTGCCTATCGATGGCGGATGGTGGGAGATACAAGGAGAGCTACCGGTTCTGGAAGCCAAGGTTACGACTCGAGTGAAAGACGACCACGATCAATGGGAGCCTCGTACCGCCACCGTCGTACCGTTCGACTCGTGGTGTACCGCAGGCGATGTCAAAGACTTCGGATACTTCAGCTACGAGATCAAGTGCAACAACGTTC
>CAZAHQ010000825.1:0-1593 GCA_964484415.1 uncultured Acidobacteriota bacterium
GATTCAGTATCGACTCGCGGTCGATGGGTTGAGTCTTGCGCTGCTGCCGCTGACCGCAGTGATCTACCTCACCGCGATCACCACCACCTGGTATCTGGGTACGCGCGAGAAAGAGTTCTTCCTGTTCATGGCGCTGCTCGTCACCGGCGTGTTTGGCGTCTTCACCTCGCTCGATCTGTTCTTGTTCTTCTTGTTCTACGAGCTCGCCGTGCTGCCGATGTACGTGCTGATCGGCGTCTGGGGTTCGAGCATGCCGGTCGCGGGGAAAGGCCCGTTCGGCTTCACCTACAGCGCGGTCAAGGTGGGAATCAAGGAATACGGCGCGATGAAGCTGACGCTGTATTTGTTGGCCGGCTCGGCGTTCATTCTGGTGGGGCTGTTCATGCTGTACGTCGAAGGCGGCCGGCAACTCGGGCAGGCGACGTTCGACTTTTCGCAGCTTCAGTCGCTGCAATTCACCGGCAGTTCCGCGCGCGCGATGTTCTTGCTGTTCTACGTTGGCTTCGGGGTCTTGGCTGGCATCTGGCCGCTGCACACCTGGTCGCCCGATGGTCACGCCTCGGCACCGGCCGCCGGCTCGATGATGCACGCGGGCGTTTTGATGAAACTTGGGGCCTTCGGGATGCTGCGACTCGGCTTCCAACTGCTCCCCGACGCGGCGCACGACTTGGCGTGGTTGGTCGGACTGATCGCCGTGATCAACATCGTTTACGGCGCGTTCGGTGCCGCTTGGCAGACCGACATCAAGTATCTGATCGCCTACTCTTCGGTGTCGCACATGGGCGTGGTGATGCTGGGAATGGCCACGATGACCGCCGCAGGTTTGTCCGGCAGCGTCTTTCAGATGGTGGCGCACGGCATCATGACCGCGCTGTTCTTCACACTCGTCAACATGATCTATCACAAGGCTCACACTCGAGACATGACCACGATGGGCGGACTCGGCCATCGCATGCCGGGCATGGTGACGTTCTTCGTTCTGGCCGGTTTGTCGTCGTTGGGATTGCCGGGCCTGGCCGGCTTCGTGGCCGAGTTCTTGGTGTTTCTTGGCGCCTGGGGCAGCGCGCACTCGTGGTGGCTCTTGCCTGCCGTCGCAGGAGCGTTTATCACCAGCATCTACGTATTGCGGGCGGTCACGCGGATCTTCTTTGGTCCACCCAATCCCAAGTTCGGCGAAGTTCGCGACGTGCACGGCATGGAGTGGGTGACGTTGGTGGTCTTGGGCGGCCTGCTCGTGTTGTTGGGACTGGTCCCGCGCTTGATCCTCGATCCGATCCACGTCGGCGTGGGCGAGTTGCTCACCCGGTTGGGAGGCTGACATGGATTGGCATGCGATCGGCCTCGAACTTGGCGTTCTCGCACTCGCTGTCCTGATCTTGGCGTGGGACCTCACCGTTGCACACGGCCCCCGCGCGTCGCGCCGCAGCGCCTTTGTCGTTGGCGCGCTCGGCCTGGCGGCGTTGATCGGTTTCTCGTTCACGCTCCCCACCGGCGTGTCGTTCAGCGCCGCCTTGGTGCAAGACGGTTTCGCACTGTTCACCAAACAAGTGCTCTTGGTGGCGGCCTTCTTGGCAGTCCTCGCGGCGTGGCCTT
>CAZAHQ010000826.1:0-1589 GCA_964484415.1 uncultured Acidobacteriota bacterium
CGTTGGGGGATCCGCTTCGCGCTCACCTATCGACGCCTCAGCCCCGATCAGCCGGCGGGATTGCTCAAGGGTGCCAGAGGCGAGGTCGTGCCATCAGTCGATTTCCTCTGGCGTTTCTAGACGCATCCTCGCTGCGACAGTGACCCGCGCCTCGACGCAGCCCTCGACCCCACCAGGTGCCCAGGTCTTTACCCGAGACTCACCACTCGAACTGCATCTTGGCGCAGAGTTGCCTTCGTTGCGGATCGCATACGAGACCTGGGGAACCCTTTCCAGCGAGAAGGACAACGCAGTCCTGCTTTGCACGGGGCTCTCGGCTTCATCGCACGCGCGCAGCCACGAACAGAACCCGGCGCCCGGTTGGTGGGAAGGGATGATCGGGCCAGGTGCGGCGATCGATACCAATCGATGGTTCGTGGTCTGCTGCAATATGCTCGGTGGCTGTTTCGGCTCCACCGGTCCGGCCAGCATTGACGCGCGTACGCAGCGCCCATACGCGATGAAATTTCCGGTCGTGACGGTCTGGGATTTCGCGCTCACACAAGCACTCGTGCTCGATGCACTCGGCATCGAGAGGCTGGGCGCGGTCGTTGGATCCTCGCTAGGCGGCATGCAGGCGCTGGCGTTTGCAGCCCGCTTTCCTGCCCGCGTCAAACGTGTGATTGCGATCTCTGCTCCAGGGCGAAGCTATCCCCTCTCGATCGCGCTGCGGCATGTTCAGCGCGAGGCTGTCATGCGCGATCCGGCGTGGAACGGCGGCGAGTACTACGGCGGCCCAGGCCCGCGCGAGGGCCTTCATTTGGCGCGGCAGATCGGGACCATCACCTACCGCTCCGGCCGCGAGTGGGATGATCGCTTCGCACGAGAACGCACGAGACCGCACCCGAGCGACCTGGGGATCGACTTTCAGATCGAGTCGTACCTCAGTTACCAAGGCGACAAGTTCGCCGACTCATACGATCCAAACAGCTATCTGTACATTTCCAAGGCGATGGATCTGTTCGACCTGGGCGATGGCGCGGAATCGTACGAGGCTGGTGTGGCGCGGATCGAAGCCGACACATTGGTCATCGGCGTGACGACCGACATGCTGTTTCCACTTCACCAGCAGGAGGAGTTGGCGCGCTTGCTGTTCGACGCACACGGGCGATGCAGATTCTTCCGAATCGATTCGAATTTCGGCCACGACGCGTTCTTGATCGAGATCGAGCCGTTCGCAGAAATGATTCGTCCGTTCTTGAACGGATAGTCGCGACGCCGATCCTCGTCGGTCCTCGACGAGTTTCGAACTTACTGAGTCAACCCTCGCAGACATTCGCGAACCAATGCAGGGATTGCGAGCGCGAGCCGATCGCGCGAGTCGGTGGGAATCGCGACCCGTCGATGGGCGATCACTTTCCGTTCGCGCGTCGCCACCACGAGCAGATCAAGTGCGACCGCACTGCCGGACGATCCACCGCTCAGTGGCACGACATAGTCGGGGCCATTCTCAGGGTCCGGCATCACCGCATCGGCGGGGAGTGGAATGCCTCGGCCCGGTTCGGGAACGTACCCGGCAAATCGCATCACGGCGACCGATTCCCAGCCTG
>CAZAHQ010000827.1:0-1582 GCA_964484415.1 uncultured Acidobacteriota bacterium
CCACCAGCGCTCCGGCCACCCCCCCGATCCGAGGTCTACGACGGCGCCCAACCTGCGCACGAACACCGTGCGCCGACTGCAAACACCGTTGCCCCGGCCGCACCCTCGATCCGAGGTCTACGACGGCGCGCAACCTTTGCACGCACACGATGCGCCGACTGCAAACACCATTGCCCCGGCCGCACTCCCAATGCGAGGCTCACGACGGCGCCCCGCCTTTGCACGCACACCATGCGCCGTCTGCGATGAGCTTATGCACTGGCCGCACTCACGAAGCGCTAACCACCCGACCCGACGGCGTTGAGCGATTCCACGTTCCGATGGAGGCCGAGGCCCCTCGACCTGGCCGAGTACACGATCTGAAGATGATGAGGATGTGTCGCGCGAGCGCTTCGGCGAAGCGCTTGTTCCAACGACGCGCCACGTCGAGTGCGTACACGACACGAAGGCTGCCGCGACCAGTCGGCTTGCCGGCATTCACAATCCGAGCCGCGCCCCACCGCCTCACCGCCGCATCTCCGCACCCCAGCATCTCCGCGCCCCACCGCCCCACAACCTCCGCTCCATGCATCGCCGCGCCCCCCCCGCCGCACCCCGAACCACCGCTGCCCAACTCCGCCACCCCTCGATTCCTCATGCGGCAGCCGCTTCGCCAATCCGCACCCCGTCCCGTCTCTCTCGCCGCCCTCGACCAGACAAATGTCAAGTGCCATCCCTTGGGCATCGCCGTACGGATCAGCGGTTCTCGAGAGGGAGAGGCTGTTGCACTACAGAGGCTTGGGTCGACGGGACTTCCTGCGGGCCGGAATGCTCGCCGCGGGCGGTGTGTTGCTTCCATCCGGCGCGCGCGCCGGCGGTCCGCGCCCGCGTGTCATCCACGTTCATCACGGTCTCGCCGCGCGTTGGTCGCGCGACGCCAGCTACTATCGCCAGCACGTCGATCAAGGTGTGGTCACCGAGATGCTCGATGAAGCGGTCAAGTCCTTGAAGGGGCTGCCGGCCGTTGCGGCCTGGCGCGCCGTCTTCGCACTCTCCAACAACGCCAGTCGAAAGCTGGCAATCAAGGTCAACCTCAACAACTCCAAGACCGCTGTCGACGGCGCTCGGCACGACATCGACGCGGTCCCGCATCCGGTCATCGCCGCGATCCGCGGTTTCGTCTCGGCCGGCGGCAATCACGCCAACGTGACGGTGTACGACGCCACCAACACCGATCCCACCCGCTTCATCGCAACCTGGTTTTGCGATGCGATTCGCGCTTGGTACCCATTCACGAAGTTCCACGCCGCAGGTGGCGGAGACTCGGCACCCGGCACCTATCTCGATCAACCGTACGATGCTGCGACGCACGTCACCTGGGATTCAGCACACGTCAACCCGCCGCCGCGCACGCGCGTCGCGCAGATCGTGCTGGATGCCGATTACCTGGTGAACATTCCGCTCGTCAAGCGGCATTGCGCCACCAATGTCACGCTTGGCTTCAAGAACCACTTCGGCTCGATCGACCGTTGCGATCGCTTGCATCCATGGGTCGAAGTCGACGTCACCACCGCGTCGCTGCTGGCGGACGTCATGGCCAGCC
>CAZAHQ010000828.1:0-1578 GCA_964484415.1 uncultured Acidobacteriota bacterium
GGCTATTCCGTCGGACTCGGGCGATCAATCCTGAGCTTCTTCACGACAGTGTCCGATTATATAGTGCTCTTTGTTGCGAATGCGCCGTCGATCGCATTCGCTGGCATCGCAGGTATGGCGCTTGCCGTCGTTAGCTTGATGGCGCTTGCCTTCTTGCTCGTTTCACTTGTTTCTGCGGCTTTAGTAGTGATAGCGCTGCTTGTGAGAGTTAATTGGAGAGAAAAGCTCGTCTTTGTCGGCGCGAGTGTTTTTCTGGCAGTTGTATTTACACTACCCGTCATTTTGCTGTGGTTTCAGGATGAACGCGTCGACTTGCCGGCCACCCTATCAGGTGCAGCCGCATCTGTTCGACCAATACTCAATGCCGTTGGTGTGCAACCGGAAGGGCTCAGTCAGTTGCGCGTCGAGCACTTCTACGGTTGGCTCTACTGGCTGAGTAGTCTGCTTTGGGGGGGGCTTTTTTCGGCGCAACTCGCCTACTCTATATTCGCCTGGCAAGAACTTAGTGCTCACGCCGAAGAGAGAAGGCGCCTGGTCGCGATATTGCGACGTGGGCGGGCCGAAAGCGCCGAGGGACCCGCAGGACAATCGCGCGGGGAGATCGAAGAGGCCAAGGCGAAGTTGAAACAGATGAGGCGACAGATCCAAGGAAAGTCGGTTCGTCGCACTCTGCTGACGCCGTTGGTCTATGTACCATTGTGCCTTGTGCTCATGTACGGTTTTGGGTACTGCAAGGCAGTCGTTGACGTGCACGCTGGCGTCCGCTCTGAAGTTCTTACTCGGGACACCGAGCACGCAGAGGCTGAGGTGCTCCGGGTTCAGATTGTCGCATCACTCAGCCAAGGCCTCCTCGTCAGGGATGGGGAGCGGTTCAAGCTCATTCGGTGGGACAATATCGAAAGCGTGCAGACGAACTAGCCAGACTCAAAGCTGGAATTTGGTACTTTCGGCACTCGAGCTCGTCGCTCCCACCGCAAGTGCGAGATCGCGGCCCCTTCGTGCGCGCAAACCCAAGTAGTCCGAGGAGAGGCGCTGGTGGGTGTTGCGCAGCCGGCGCGCGCAACCTGCTTCATCCCCTGTCCGCTGGCGTCACTCTTGTTCTGTGAGCCGCCGCTCTCGCTCCCACGTCTCCATTCGTTGATGGATGAGCCGCTTGTATAAGTCGGAATAGGCCCTCGCGCGGCGTCCATGCGTCAGCTTGACCAGCGCGAGAACAACAAAGGAAAGCAGCGCCAAGAAAAACACACTGTTTCCCAGTCCGGATACTAAGTAGGTCGCATCGAAGGACCAAACGATAGAGATGATGCCGATCAGCACCGCGCTCAACATCGCTACGGCAATGGCGCCGCCAATGCTGGTCCACATGAGATCACTCCAGTCCCCTGGTTCGGCGGGCGCCGGACCGAGTTCGCGCTTGACGTCTTCCTCGACCAAACTCCTTTGCTTTGCTTCGGCTTCCAGATCGGCGCGCTTTCGGGTGCGCTGCTTCTTTGCTGTGTCCAGCATATCCGCCACTCGAACACGCAATTGCGCGGTTTCGGCATCGATCACGGCGCGTCCCTTTTCTGGGATGGTCAT
>CAZAHQ010000829.1:0-1566 GCA_964484415.1 uncultured Acidobacteriota bacterium
GCTCGCGATCGTCGGCGTGCTGCTGGCGGTCGCGGCGTTCGTGCGGTCGTGGCGCACGCCCGCGACCGTCGTGGGGCTGCTCAGCATGGGGTCGTTCGTCGCGCTCTATTTCGTGCTGCCCACGGAATCTTCGAAGATGGCAGACGTTGCACTCATCGACGCCATGGCGATGGCGTCCCTGCTCACTACGTTCTGGTTGGGCCGCGAGCGACGAACTGACTGAGCGCTCGATTCGTCCGACGCAGTTTTCGACTCCGACCTGTTCGATAACCTGACTCAAGCGCGCGCCGGTTTTGCACGAGGACGGGGGGGGGGAGGAACGTCCCGCTCGATCGGTGAACGGTTTGGCAGGAAGAAGCTCGCTATTGCCCGCAGCATCCACTACCACACTCGAAACAGCACCCATTGCAGCACTGTACCTTCGGGGGCGGATTTCCGCCTTGTCATGTGTAGCAGCAACAATTCGCAGGCATGCTTCAGCCTGCGACGCCAGCTTGGTTCCAACGTCCAGTGCTCGGCGCCTCCGAAGGCGACGAGCATTGTGCGAACTTCCCTGCGAATACGTCTCCCTGAGTTCGGCTGACAGTTACGCTGAAAAAGTATCCCGGATCGGCAGCGGCATCATCGTCCGGACGAACGTCGATGGTGCCGGCCTTGCCGAGAGGCACGCGGAGCAGAGGCTCCCCACGAAGGACCGTATTGCCCTTGGCGAGATCGAAGATGCGCACCTGCACGTTCACCTGATCGAGGCCGGTCTTGGGATTCGTTTCGGCTGGCGTTACAGTGACTTCGATCGAGAACCCACCGCTTTCGCGGGTGACGTTCATCGAAGCCGTCTTGCCTTCGGCGACGATCATCGCGAACGGTTCGGGCTTTGAATTGCCAAGCCCCAATTCCATTTGTAGGTGGTAGCCCGGCGAAGCGTAGGCGGTTCCAACGATCATCAGAAACAAGAACGCGATCAAGCGCATGATGGTTACTCCTCGCGATTGGTGCGTCGAAATGGTCGCAGGTCTCGCTTCAGCTTAGGTCGGTCGCGTCCGGGGAAGTTCCGGTTGCAATGCTGTGCTGCGACGCCGTCGTTCCTCTCAGCTAGTGATCACATTTTGCGCGCGCTTCATTGCCGAGACCGCTGCGTTTGAAGTCGACGCTCCTGGGTGGCGCTGCGATGTTTGGAGAGAAACTCGTTAGCGGAAATCGCGCGACCGCGCATCGAGCCCGCCGAGCAGCTCGTCGTAGTCGATCAGTCGGCGGGCGATGAAGTGGCTCACGCCATCGGCCTGTTCGAGCACGCCATCGATCGCGAGCAGCTGGCTTTCGAGCAGCTCGCGGCGCTGGCGTTCGCTGGTCTTGCGCCACACGACCACGTTGAGCCAGCCGGTCTCGTCCTCCATCGTGACGAACGTGACGCCCGACGCGGTCTGCGGGCGCTGCCTGAGCGTGACCAGGCCGGCGCAGCGCGCGTGCGTGCCGGGCGCCTTCGCGAGCAACTGCGCCACCGTGATGCACCTGCGCCGCGCGAGCTCGCGCCGCACGAGCTGCAGCGGGTGCGTGCCGAGCGTGTAG
>CAZAHQ010000830.1:0-1565 GCA_964484415.1 uncultured Acidobacteriota bacterium
CACCGTGCTCGGTCACGGCTGGTGGTTGCGCGACAACGCCAAGATGAGCAAGTCGCTCGGCAACGTGGCGCGCGTCGAACCGCTGTTGGCCGATTTCGGCGCCGATGCGGTGCGCTGGTTTCTTTTGCGCGAGATTCCGTTGGGGATGGACGGTTCGTATTCCGACGAGGCGATCTTCGATCGCAGCAACTCCGACTTGGCCAACAACATCGGCAATTTGTACTCGCGCGTGACCACGCTGATCGAGAAGGGTGAAGCGGGTGTGGTCCCCGGCGGCGAGTTGTTGGAGGACGAGCCGTTGGCGACTGCGGCAACCGCTGCGCGCGTCACCTATCGCGACGCCATGGAGCGGAACGAGACCTCGTTGGCACTGAGAGCCTTGACCGATTGGTCGGACGCGCTGAACAAGTACTTGGTACGTCAAGAACCGTGGAAACGTGCCGGACGTGAGGCCGACTGCACGCGAGTCCTCGCCACCGCAGCGCAGCACTTGGCGCAACTCGCGCTGCGGCTCGCTCCCGCGATGCCGGTGGCGAGTGCGCGACTGTGGTCGATTCTTGGACTAGGCGACGATCCCGCGGCGTTGATCGCGCGCGGCACCGATCTATTTGCCAGCGAAACGCTACCGGTGGTAGGCCGGCGGGTGCGCGCGGGAGAGGCGATCTTCCCGCGGCTCGATCGCAAGGCGATCTTCGGCGATCTCGCCTCCCGCCCTGAACCGGCGCCGCCGATGGAGAAGAAACCTGTGAGCTCGACAGAACCCGAAAAGCAAAAGAGCGCGCTGCCCGAGGGGTTGATCGAGATCGATCAGTTCTTCCAAACCAAGCTGCGCGTGGCCAAGGTACTGGTCGCCGAGAAACACCCCAGCGCGGACAAGCTCTTGCGGTTGGAGGTAGATCTGGGTGACGAGAAGCGGCAGATCGTGGCGGGAATCGCCAAGGCGTATCTACCAGAGCAACTGGTGGGGCGCACGATCATCGTCGTGGCAAATCTCAAGCCGGCGATGCTGCGCGGCGTGGAGTCTCAAGGCATGCTCCTGGCAGCAACCGGCCCCGATGGCGTGCCTCACTTGCTGGGTGTCGATGCAGAGGTGCCGCCGGGCGCGAAGGTCGGTTAGAGGCGGAGTTCATGGTCTACTCAGAGGCCGCGCAACTTCCTGGTGCGGCACACACGTTTCCTGCATTGGCGTTACCGGATCAGGTCTTGCTGGCCGATCCTCGCGACTTCGACGCGCTGTACGCCATCAATCCACACATGGTCGATCGCTCGGGTGCCCTCAAGCGGATCGATCGCGGGCTCGCGCGCAAACAGTGGGACGCTTGGCGTGACGCATTGGAATCGTCGGCGTTGCGTGTGACCGTGGCGCCGCCACTCGACGGTTTCCCCGACCTGGTGTTCTGCGCCAATCAAGCGCTGCCGATTGCGGCGGATGTTTGCGCCGATGGCGTGGCGCGCGTGGTCCCCTCGCGCATGGCACACCAAGAGCGACGCGGCGAGGTGTCGCACATCGTGGCGCAGTTGGAGCGGCTCGGTCATCGCGTCGCGCCGCTGGAAGGAACGGCGAC
>CAZAHQ010000831.1:0-1563 GCA_964484415.1 uncultured Acidobacteriota bacterium
AAGCCGTAATTCTCCGCATCCTCCACCACGATGACCGATGCGCTCGGCAAGTCGATGCCAACCTCGATCACCGTGGTCGCCATCTAGATCTGGGCCCGGCCGCTGCGGAATGCGTCCAGATTGGCTTGTCTTTCATTCGCTCGCAGCTTGCCGTGGACAAGCGCCAAGCTCGCTTGCGGAAAGCGCTCGGCGTATTCGCGTGCGCCCTCCTCCGCGGCGCGAACGCCCTTCGGACCCTCCTCGACCGCCGGCCTCACGATGTAGATCTGTCGTTTCTCGGCCAACGCCTTGGCCACTCCTTGAAGCACCTGCTCACGCTGCGCAGCGGTCCGCACCAAGGTCTTGATCGGCTGCCTTCCGGGTGGCTTCTGATCCAACACCGAGACGTCGAGATCTCCGTACATCACCATCGCCAGCGTGCGCGGAATCGGCGTGGCCGACATCACCAAGACATCGGGATGTCCACCTTTGGCCACGAGGTCGGCGCGTTGCACCACACCGAAGCGGTGTTGCTCGTCGATCACCGTCAGCCCGAGTTTCGCGAACGAGACCTTTCCGCCCAACAACGCGTGCGTGCCGACGATCATCGTGGCCTGCCCGCTCGCGATCCTCTCGCGCGTGCTCGCCGCTTGCGAGGCAGGCAACGACGCGGTCAGCAGATCGACCCGTTGACCGAACGGCAGCAACAGCTCTTGCAGGTTGCGTGCATGCTGCGCGGCCAGGATCTCCGTCGGCGCCATCAACGCGGCTTGCAGACCGTTCTCGATCGCCGCCAACATCGTCAACGCCGCCACCGCAGTCTTTCCCGACCCGACATCGCCCAACAACAAACGGTTCATCGGAGACGGTTCGGCCAGGTCGGCGACGATCTCGCGCATGGTTCGCTGTTGGGCTCCGGTCAATCGAAACGGCAACCGGCCACTCAAGCGCTGCAACAGTGCCTCGTCGACCTGATACCCGCCGATGCGGCGCTCCGCTTTGCGGCGCTGTTTGCGAACGGCCAAGCCCAACTCGAGCAAGAAGAACTCATCGAACGCCAAGCGGCGATGCCCTGGACTGCGGCGCGACGTGATTTCATCGGCCGGCGTTTCCAGCGGTGGGGCGTGAACCCATCGCAGTGCGGTGCCGCGACTGGGCAAGCGGCGATGCTGCAAAACCTGAAGTGGCATCACCTCATCGATGCTCCCGAGCTGCTCGAGCGCATGTTGCACGATCGTGCGCAGCTTGCGCGGCGTAAGCGGGCCCAGCTTCTCGTACACCGGAATCCACCCGGCGTTCGTGTTGGGGTCGGCGCCGTCCGGCAGCAGTTCGAAGTCTGGTCCGGCCAACTCGAGCCCTTGGCGGCCTCGGCGCGGCGTGCCATGCACAAGCAGGCGTTCCCCCGCCTTCATGTACTGCAGCAAGTAACCGCGCCCGAAGAATCGCACCGGCAGCGCGGCTGTGCCGTCGTCCAACAACACCGTGAGAATCTCCATGCCGCGGCCGCGTGTTCGGATCACAGCAGATTGACGGATCAACCCAACCGCCGTGATCGCGGCCCCTTCACGCGCCTCCGCCAACGGC
>CAZAHQ010000832.1:0-1560 GCA_964484415.1 uncultured Acidobacteriota bacterium
ATGTCGTCGGGCCGGCCATCACGCGTGCGTTGGCTGCTAGCGCGCCGCTCCGCGACCGCGAGCTGTTGCGGCAACGTGCTGCACTGTTCGCGATCAAAGCGCTTCGCTTCGATCACGATCCGGCGTCGGCGGTTGGGCCGCGCCGCGACTCGCTGCCGCAAGGCTGGCAGGAAGATCCCTTCGCACTGAACGAGTTCGCGTGGTGGTGTTTCGAGCAGCAAGTCAACACGGAAGAGGCGTACCGGCTGGCAACGCGCGGACTCGAACTCCTGCCGGCGGAGACTCCGGGCGCGCGACTCGCGATGATCCTCGACACCGCGGCAGAGTTGGCGGCGCGTCGGAACGACCCCACCACGGCTGTCGAGTTCTGGCGCCGGGCCCAGCAAGCCGACCCCGGAAACGAGCACTACGGCAATCGGCTGGCGAGCCTGGGTGGCGCTGTCAAAACGGAGTGATCCGCGCGACAGGCTCCAACCGATCACACCAATTGGGGCTCGTGATCGAGGCCATACGCCTTGATCTTGCGATAAAGCGTGCGCACCGAGATCCCGAGCATTTCAGCGGCTCGGCCGCGGTGCCACCGTGTGTTCTCGAGCACTTCGAGAATCCGTTGGCGCTCCAACTCCTCGAGAGATCCACCCGCCGCGGAGCGGATCGTGACCGGCGCGCTCATCGGCGGCGGCAAGGGGGATGGGTGCAACGCTGAGTAATCCAGCGCCGCGTTGCGTCGGCTGCCACCGCGAATGTCGCGTGGGAGATCATCGATACCGATCACGCCATCGCGCGCCAGCAGCGCTGCGCGCTCCACCACGTTGCGCAGCTCGCGCACATTACCGGGCCAGTCGTACTGCGCCAACATCTCGTGCACGCCGGTCCCGAAGGTCAAGCGCGAATCGATCGACGCGAGGAATGCGTTGGCGAGCGTCGGAATCTCTTCGGTGCGTTCACGCAACGGCGGAACCAGGATCGTTCCCGCGTTGATGCGATAAAGAAGGTCGGCGCGGAACGCGCCGCGTTGCGCCTCGGCGGCAAGATCGCGGTTGGTGGCGGCGACAAGTCGCACGTTCACCGTGACCTTTCTCCTTCCTCCGACGCGAAAGAAGCTCATCGTCTCCAAGACGCGTAGCAACTTCACCTGCAAACCTGCCGGCAGTTCGCCGACCTCATCCAAGAACAAGGTGCCGCCGTCGGCCGCTTCCATCAGCCCGGCGCGTGCCGTCTGCGCGCCGGTGAACGCTCCTTTTTCGTTTCCGAACAACTCGCTCTCCAGCAACGTATCGGGAATCGCAGCACAGTTCAGATCGACGAACGGGCCGGCAGCCCGGCGGCTTCTCTGGTGGATCTCACGCGCCACCAACTCTTTCCCGACACCGGAGTCACCCAGAATCAAAACCGGTAGGTCGGAGGGCGCGAGCTTGTCGATCAAGCGTACGACCGGCACCATCGAGCGCGACGCCCAGCCGTGGGCCGGCCCAGGCGCCTGTCGATGCTCTTCGCGGCGTTTGAGATGCTGATTCTCGCGACTGACCGAACGCTTGCGTGCCGCGGCCCGCACCAAGG
>CAZAHQ010000833.1:0-1559 GCA_964484415.1 uncultured Acidobacteriota bacterium
GGCGATCTCGGTCTTGCCAACGCCGGTCGGGCCGATCATCAAGATGTTCTTGGGGGTAACTTCCTCGGCGAGCGCTGGTGCCAGTTGTTTGCGTCGCCAGCGATTTCGCAACGCGACGGCAACCGCGCGTTTCGCCGCCCCCTGGCCGACGATGTAGCGATCGAGTTCACGTACCGTTCGCTCCGGCGTCAGCGCATCGCCCGCCGGTGACGGTTGGAGCGGTTCGAGTGGTGGCGGCTCGTCGCCACCCGGCATGTAGAAGACCATCTTGGTTACGAACCCTCCAGCGTTTCGCACACGATGCGGTCGTTGGTGTAGATGTCGATGCCGGCCGCAATGGTCAGCGCTTCGGTGGCAATGCCGGTGGCATCCAGAGTGCTGTGCTTGACCAGCGCGCGCGCAGCGGCCAGCGCGATCGACCCGCCGCTCCCGATCGTCAACAGGCCGTCATCCGGCTCGATCAGATCACCTGTGCCGGAGAGCAACAGGACTCGCTCGAGATCGGCGACCACGAGCATCGCCTCGAGTCGTCGCAGCACCCGGTCACTGCGCCAATCGCGCACCATCTCGACCGCCGCGCGGTCGAGCCGGCCTCCGCTCGCCTCGAGCTTTTCCTCGAATCGGGTGAACAGTGCAAAGCCGTCGGCGGCGCCGCCCGCGAACCCTACCAGTACCTTGCCGCCCGCGATCCGCCTCACCTTTCGCGCCCCATGTTTGACGATCGTCCGATCGAGCGTGACCTGGCCATCAGCCGCCATGGCTGTCGATCCGGCGTGTCGAATCGCCAGTACGGTCGTTGCGTGCAGGTTCATCGTTGCTCTCGGCTGCTCCCCAGATGGTCGCTGTTGCGCGGCTGGGCGCGCCCTATATTGGCCCGCAACGGCGGGACGGTAAAGCAAACTCGCGGGCTTCCGTAACGGTTCGGGATCTGCCGAACGGTTCGCCCGCCAGAGATCGATCGCGGCACGGCGATGAGGCAGGGTTGGCAACCAGTTCCTACAATTCAACGACCCATTTCTTGGTGGCGGGGGTAGCGCTCCTCGGCACGGCAGCCGGTGTGTCGCTGTTTTCTGGCGCGGCTCATGGCTTTGATTGGGAATGGGCACCGCTCGCGGCATTCGGTGGGCTCGGCCTGTTCTGGTCGTTGATGACCTTTCTGGGCACACGCAGCGATCGTGGCCGGCCGGCCATTGCGCTTGCGCCCACCTCGTATCAGTCGCTGGTCGCGATCGCGCAACCGGAAACCGCCGCAATGATCGCGTTGCTGGTGATTGCCACCGACACCTGGTTTCATCGACGCCGCCCCGTCGTCGCATTGTTCAACTTCGGTCAGAGCTTGATCGCTGTCTGGGTTGCGACGCGCATCGCGACGCTGGTTTCGGCTCACTTGGAAGGACTCCCAGGAATTGTGGCCGCCGCCTTCGCCGCTGCGTTCAGCCTCTCCGTCGTGGCCACCCTCTTGCTCACCACCGCACTGGCCGTTGCGCACGGTCGACGAGCAGCAATGCAACAGATGCTGTCGTTCTCGGTCCTGACCAACGAGGCGATCGCGAGTTGCT
>CAZAHQ010000834.1:0-1555 GCA_964484415.1 uncultured Acidobacteriota bacterium
CCGGATCGGTCAAGAGCGCCACGTTGTGGGTGCGAATCAAGAACGTTGCGTGATGCACGAAGGTGATTGCGACCTGCCCCGGCTCCACGCGCCGCGGCGGCGGCTCGACCGCGGGGTTGTCGACCCAACGCGGCCAGCGCGCGCGCTTGGTTCCAAGCTGCCAACGCAACAAGTCAAAAAACGATCGGCCGGCGCGAGCTTCAGGATTGACGAAGCGCCCGCCGGCCAGATGGTGCCACGGATCGTTGTTCACCACGCGTCGATCACGGCTTGTTCACGACAGCCGACTCACCGCTTTCTCGAAAAGCCACCGACCAACAACCCAAGGCTCGACGCGCCCGCTTACTGCTGCAATGAAACGCCACGTTCGCCCAGCAACGTGCCTTGCGCCGCCGCCAATCGCGACAACGCTTTCGAGTAGCTCACCTCGGCCGCTGTCTGAGCATTCTCCGAGTCTTGCAAATCGTTTTGCGCTTGCAGCACTTGGAAGCTGGTCGATAAGCCATTTTCGAACCGTTTCTGCTCGGCATCGAGCTTCTTGCGTTGCAGCACCACGTTGGCTTTAGCCGAGGCGACGCGCTGTGCCGAGCTTTCCAATCCGCGCGCCGCTTGGCGCACCTCGACACGAATCGACTGCCGCGTCTTCTCGATGTTCAACTGCACCTGCTCTTTTTGGATGCGGGTGCGGGCCAGATTGGCCTTGGCGGTGCGATTGCCGATTGGCAGCGTGAAGATCGCACCGACCGACCAGTTGGTGTTGTCGAGTTTGGGGATTTCCTTGAACGGCTCGGTCCGGCTCTTGTCCTGACGCACCAGCGTGGTCGTGGCGGGAATCGGAATGACTTGAAGACACGCTTCCGGGGTCAGTGGGTTGCCGTCGCAATCGACCACGAGAGTTTGTGACGATGCGGGCACGTTTTGATTGACGAATTCGAAGTTGTTACCAGAGGCCGAATACGACGCCGTGAGATCCAGCCCCGGCCGGAGCTGATTGGTGCGGAACTTCTCATCCAACTCGATGTTGCGCAGATTGAGCTGAGCTTCGTCCAGTTCCCTGCGGTTTTTCATCGCCGTGTCGATCGCAGCATCGTAGTCGATGGTCGTTGCGCGGAAGTCAGGCGTGTCGGTGGGAACGATCGCTTTGCTCCAGTCTGCAGAGGCCGGGTCGACCCGCATCAACTGGCGCAGTTGGTCTTCGGCGTCGCGCAGGCTGTTTTCGGCCACGATCACCGATTCCTCGCGGCTCGCGACCTGCGCCTCGGCATTGGTGATCTCGATCGGGGGCAGCGTGCCAACCTCGACGCGAACCTTGGTCTGCTTCAGAAAGTCCTCGGCCAGCGACTTGCTTGTGCGCGCCACGTCCAACGACTTTCGCGCTCCAAACACGCTCCAATAACCGCTCTCGGTCTGCTCCACGACCGCAATCACTCTTTGCGTGAGCTGCGCGTCGGAGATCTTCAGGTTGTTCTTGGCCTGCTCGATTTGGGTTTTGTTGATTTCCAAGCCGAAGTTGCGCAACAGCGGTTGTGTGAACGTGCCGGTCAGCGACGCTCCC
>CAZAHQ010000835.1:0-1554 GCA_964484415.1 uncultured Acidobacteriota bacterium
TCCGCCTGCGCAATCCCTACGTCGACCCGATGAGCCTGATGCAGGCCGACCTGCTGGCGCGCTGGCGCGACGCCGGCCGGCCCGAGGGCGAGTTGCTGGCGGCGCTGGTCGCCACCGTCAACGGCATCGCCCGCGGCGTGCAGAACACCGGTTAGCCGCGGCTGCAGCCGCTCCCGCGGCGCGGGCCGAATGCAGCCGTGGCCTCAGCCGCCGGCCGGCGCCGGCAGGCTCGCGTACTTGAGCTGCTTGCCCGGATCCTGCTCGAGGCGGATCGTCTGTTCCTTGCCGTCGAGGACGTAGGTGACGTCGTAGCCGATCGTCTCCTCGCTGCGGTCGACCACGGTGTTGCAGACCCGCTGCATCTCCGTGACCGTCTCTTCCTTGGTGTGGCGCTTGTCGGCCTCGTGGCCGACATAGCCGCCGGCCACCGCGCCACCCACCGTGGCCAGCGCGCGACCACTGCCACCACCGACCTGGTTGCCGAGCACGCCGCCGACCAGCGCACCGATGACCGTGCCGTTGGTGGTGTTGTCGTTGCGCTGGCGGGTGCGCGTGACCGGTTGCTCGGTGCACTCCTCGCGCGGCGTCTCCACCGTGCGCGTGACCGGCACCGTGCGCACCACGTCGACGAATTCCGGCGGCTGGTTGTTCGACCGCGTGGCCACGACCACGCCCGCGCCCGCGAGCACTGCGCCGGCGATCAGTCCCACGATGAGTCCGCGCTTCTCGCTCATATTCCTGCTCCGTTCGATCGACCAAGTCTGCAGCGTGGTGACGCGACCTGCGCCGGAATGATAGCCCACACACCCGTCTCGGGCGTCATTGAAGCGGCCAACCGCCAGCCTTCTCGATTGCAGCATCTATCTCGTGCTGCACCGCCAGCGTTCGAGCGAGAGCGGCAATGACCGACTGGTAGTGGGTGAGATCGTCGTAGCTGAGCCGGAGTCCCTTGCGATCCTTGAGCCACTTCTCCGCGACCCGGTAGCCGCCAACGTGCATTTCCCAAATCGCAGTCGGCACCGCTCCGAAGTACTGTTCCTCGTTGATGTAGACGCGTCCAATGTTCTCCTGTCCAGCAGTCGACGAGGGGGGCTCGTCCGCCCATCGCACGTTCACGACTTCGTTGCTGCCAACAACATCGAATCGCGTAACCCGGCGGAGCACGACTTGCATTGTATGAAGGGCGATCAGTTCATTCCCATGAGTCACAAGCGCGGCGTGGAGATCGCTACTCGATGTTAGCGGAATTCGCGGAAAATCGCGTTTGAGGAACTCTGCGTATCGCCTGCGATAGGAGGTAGACGTCAATACCGCATAGATGTAAGCGATGATCGATAGTGGAGACTGGGCGGGCCCGGTCCCAATCGTGCGGTACAGGAGTTCAACGAATTGCCTGGAAAGGTTGGGTTCTCTAGGAGTTCCAGATGCACTTGAGAGCTCAAGTGAATCGCCCCGGCTTCTGTGGACACTCAGCAGCCGTTCTGGGTTGTTTGCTGTTCGTACTGTACTGGCGACAGCCCGGCATTGCTGCCTTGCCGTCTCTTGGGGTTGTAG
>CAZAHQ010000836.1:0-1541 GCA_964484415.1 uncultured Acidobacteriota bacterium
GAGCTGGCCCTTGCCGTGAACGGGTCGATCGGCTTGCCGTTGTGGCGGACGGAAATGTGCACGTGCGCGAACTCGGCGAGGCCGGAATAGCCGACCAGCCCGAGCTTCTGCCCGCGCGTGATTTTGTCTCCCGGTTTCGCGATCACGCTGCCCTTGCGCATGTGGCAGTACTGGGTTTCCCAGCCATTGCCGTGATCGACGACGACCCCGTTGCCGCACTCGCGATTGGCGATCGCCGCGCGCGTTGCGGCGGAGGAAATTTCGTCCGCCATGCCGTCGCGTCCGCCCTTGACGACGCCGTCGGCGGAGGCGAGCACGGCCACGCCCTCGCGCGCGGCGGCGATGGAGAGGACGCGGAAATCGACGCCCTTGTGGCCGTCGTAGGTGGCGGAGCCGCAGCGGAAATCACCGCTCTCCGGCCCCTCGACCGCATCGACGTGGCTCTGCAGAAAGCAGGTGACGCCCGGCTGGCAGTCGATCGGCAGCGACAGCCGCGGCGCGTCCTCGGCGACGGCTGCGCCGGTGTGCATCGCCAGCCCCGCCGCGAGCAGCGCCCCCACCCTGGCCCGACCCGTGCGTTTGACGAACGCCATCCGCGTGTCCTCCGGTTGCGCTCCGACGCTACCCGATCGCGCCGCAGCGCGGTAGGGCGTGTCGGCGCGCCCCCGCTCCGATCGCCGCGCACCCTATCGCGCGCGGCGTGAATCGGCAGCGCCAGATCATGCGCCGCAACACGCCGGGTTATGTCGAAACGCTACCTCGTGGCTGGCGTCAAATCCGGAGCGGCGGAATACGGCGCTGAAGGAGCACCTATTGCGCCCTACGCGCTACGCGCTCGCGCGCTTTGATCATACCGCCAACTATTGACATGCAGGCCCTATCAATAGGGCATAGAGCACCACTGGAAGCATCGAGCCAAGAAACAGCATGCGCCCCCAAAAACAAAGTTTTTGGTGCAACATCCGTAGTTCTGGATCATTGAGCGTCCTCCGTGCGTAAACGCTGTAGTTGCACATAAGCCATGGTCTTTCGTTGCGTTCAGAAATCCGCCTTGCTGTTTCTCGGGCAAACAGTCTTGGAAGCCAAATGTTGGCGACGAGCACCCACCCAAGAGTTGAAAGGAGTTGCGCAACTCCGAAAACCGCCGATGCATTTTCGCAGAAGTTGATATCCTCCTCACTTCCATCTTTCCGCCCGCTGCCCAAGCGCGACGTATTTTTAGGCTCGCGATCCGGGAACATCGTAGCCTGCCATAACATCTTGCGATCGAGCGACGCCATCCAGTGGACGACGCTCTTCGCGCTCCCAACCGCGCCGTCACCCCGGCGCAGGCCGGGGCCTACGCAAGCTTCAGCGCCCGCAACGGCCGAACGGGCATGCCCGGCCGACAAGCGCTCGTCACAACGCCAACGTCGAGGTCGGCGAGATTGGCGTGGGTCCCGGCCTGCGCCGGGATGACGGTCGGAAAGCCCCGGTTGCACCATGCGCGGCGAGGCATTAGCAAGGTGGCCTTTCCATGCCACCCGGCGCGCGGCC
This sequence comes from uncultured Acidobacteriota bacterium, assembly GCA_964484415.1. Taxonomy (GTDB): domain Bacteria; phylum Acidobacteriota; class Polarisedimenticolia; order J045; family J045; genus JANNUT01. Next base: position 1,537 of record CAZAHQ010000836.1, read on the forward strand.
GCTCG
>CAZAHQ010000837.1:0-1538 GCA_964484415.1 uncultured Acidobacteriota bacterium
GCAATGTTCGCTGCGATCGTTATGCAAAGCGTTCCGGATGGCCACAGCTTGCTCTGCTCTAGACCAAGCTCAGAGTAAGTAGTCGTGTAGTTGGTTACGCGCCCCCCTGAGTTAGCTACGTCTCCAGTCTGAATGAAGGGATATGGTCCGCCGTACAGTTCAGCGGCATTTCGAGGGCGATGCCGTGACCGTCCTCGATCAAGTGACCCGACCGACGCGAAGGGGTGTATGGGCCAACCCTTCGGATTCGTCGCAGGATTGCCAAACATTTCGAGGAACAGGGCCGGAATGATCGCCTGGGCCTTTGCTTGCGCCTCACGGCGAAGTCGGACGATGCCCTCTGCGCGGGAGAGCAGATCGACAATGCGACGCTGCGCGGCGAGTGGCACGAGCGGCACTGGAAAGGACTCCAGTTCGCTCTTTCGGATGTTCTTGATGTTTGCGCCCGTACTCTGGTGCGTCCACTCTCGGAAGCGCTCCGATTTCAGGAAATAGGAGAGATAAGCTGGAAGTACACGCGCTGCATTTGGTCGAATCAGTGCGCAGAATGCGCCGACACTGCCGTCCCAATCTCGGTGCAGCGGCGCAGTCTTTCCAACGACGGTCTGGCTGCCGGAAGACATGCATATGGCGATATCGTCCACGCGCATCCGCTGCTCCGGTGCAACCCTAACAGCGGGCACCCATACAAGATCATCGTTGAGAAGCAATTCGCCTTTGATGTTTCCAGCGCGAAGGATTGGGACGTATTTGTCGCGTGCCGAATTGGCAGTTTCTCCCTTGTCGAAGCTGACGCCGCGAATGACAGTGGCGATCTCGTTAAGGGGTAACATCTCTTGCATCATGCCGAATCATCCAGCGCCGCCCGCAGTGCCGCCACTTCCTCGATGAGCTCCGCCTCGATGGCCGCTAGCTCGTCCAGCAGCTCGCGCGGGTCCTGGTGTTCGACTTGTGCCTGACTCATCGGTCGATAGCGCCCTGCAGAGAGGTTGAAGTCGTTGGTGCGCAATGTGGTGGCATCCGCAAACCACCAGACCGCTGGCCATTCGGCCTTGGGGTCGCGCTTGTTCCATTTCTGGAGACTGGCGTCCCGGTTTCTATAGGCGGCAACCAGTGCAGGAAGATCATCCTGCTCGATGGGGGTGTCGTGGTTGGCGTCGAGCTTGTAGCCGTCATTGTCGGCATGCAGAAACAACACGTTCTCAGTTCTGCTTCCCTTTCGGAAGAACAGCACCGAGGTCTTCACTCCCGAGTAAGGTTGAAACACGCCGCCCGGCAGGCTGAGGATGGCGTCCACGCGGTTGTTCTCGATCAGCTGGCGGCGCAGTTCCTTGTGGGCGCCGGTGGAGCCGAAGAGCACGCCCTCAGGCACCACGACGCCGCAGCGCCCATCGGGGCGCAGGGAATCCATCATGTACTTGAGGAACAGCAGTTCGGTCGCGGTGGTCGTGCCGACCTTCACATCCTCGACGATGCGATCCTTGTCCACACGCCCCGAGAAGGGCGGATTGGCTAGCACTACATGGAACCCTTCCGCG
>CAZAHQ010000838.1:0-1533 GCA_964484415.1 uncultured Acidobacteriota bacterium
TTTTCGCCACCGATCAACGCACAGCTGTTTTCACGGCAAGCGCGCGCGATTCCAGCGACCACTGCCTCCAGCACCGCCGGATCGAGCTTGGCGGTAGCGAAATAATCCAAGAAGAATAGCGGCCGCGCTCCCATCACCAAGATGTCGTTGACGCAATGGTTGACCAAGCAGGCCCCCACGGTGTCATGACGATTGGCCTTCCACGCGACCATCAGTTTGGTGCCGACTCCATCCATGCTCGAGACCAGCACCGGATCGACGACATTCTGCGGCGACGCGAACAACCCGCCGAACGAGCCGAGATCGGACAAGACACCGGGAGTCTTGGTCGAGGCCAGGTGGCGCTTGATGCGCGCCAGCGCGTCGTCTTGTGCGTCGATGTCGACGCCTGAATGTTTGTACGTGATCGAGTCTTGTTCGTTGCCGGGGTTCACAAGCACACTCCACGACGGCACGGGGCGATCCCGGCCGAGCGACCGGCGGGATTATGGGCCGATTTCAGGGCGAGCGCGCCTCGCGCTTGTGCTCGAGAGGATCGGTCACCGGCACAGGGTAGTGATCGGTGTAACACGCCGTGCAGAACGGGCCGGGCGATGCTCCGACCGCGCGCAGCATCCCTTCCAACGACAGGTACCCGAGCGAGTCGGCGCCGATGAAGCGGCGAATCCCTTCCTGCGGCGTGTGCGATGCGATCAACTCTTCGCGATCCGGTGTGTCGACGCCGTAGTAACAGGGCGCGATCGTCGGCGGGCAACTGATGCGCACATGGACCTCGCGTGCGCCGGCCAAACGAATCATGCTGACGATCTTTGCCATGGTCGTGCCGCGTACCAGGCTGTCGTCGACCAGTACCACGCGTCGCCCGCCGCAGAGCGCGCGGACCGCGTTGAGTTTGACCTTCACACCGAAGTGGCGAATCGACTGCGCCGGCTCGATGAAGGTGCGGCCGACGTAGTGATTGCGAACCAGTGCGAAGTCGAACGGCAGGTTGGACTGATGCGCAAAACCGGTGGCGGCCGGCACGCCGCTGTCGGGAACCGGCGCGACCAGATCGGCGTCCACCGGATGTTCCTTGGCGACTTCGACGCCGAGTGCGCGTCGCACCTCGCTGACCGGGCGACCGTAGATCACGCTATCGGGCCGCGAGAAGTAGACGTACTCGAAGATGCAGGGGTGCGGCGTGACGACCGGCAGTGGGAAATACGATTCCTCGCGGCTGCCCGGGCCGATCACCAGCATTTCTCCCGGTGCGATATCACGTTCGAGCCGCGCACCGATCAGATCGAAGGCGCAACTTTCGCTGGCGATCACCGGCTCGCCGCCTGGCAAGCGACCGAGCGACAACGGCCTGAAGCCATACGGGTCACGCACGGCGATCAGCCGCTGACCATCCATCACCGCCATCGAATACGCGCCTTGCGCCTGCTTGAGCGCTTCGACCAACCGCTCCTCGGTGTCGGCGGCGCGGCTTCGAGCGATCAGGTGCAACAGTGATTCGGTATCGGCGCTGGAGCGGAAGATCGCCCCCTCGTT
>CAZAHQ010000839.1:0-1524 GCA_964484415.1 uncultured Acidobacteriota bacterium
ATGGTGTCGATCGTCACAGAGCAGAGGCGTGGCGCCGTCTACGCAGGCGAGGCCAAAGCGATGGTCTATCTCAAGCGCACCGATGGCCCGTTTTGGCAGATGATTCAGATGAAAATTGTCGAAGGGAGAGCACTCACCGCAGAGGACGATGCCGGCGGGCGCCATGTGGCGGTGCTCAACCGTTCCACATGCAAGCAGCTCTTCAGCGGTGCTGCATGCGTCGGACAGTCGATCGATCTGGATGGTCATGGCTTCCAGGTCGTCGGCGTGGTCGAAGACGTGCCATTCACGAGCAAGTTCTCGTTTGCCGACATCTGGATGACTCACGGCAGTAGTCCCAACAGTGAGTACCTCGAGCAGTTCAGCGAAGGGTTCTCCGCAATGATCCGCGCGCGACGGGTTGACGATCTGGCCAAGATCAAAAGCGAACTCGCCGCTCGATTGCCAGAGATTCCGTTGCCCGACACGAAGCGTTTCAAAAAGCTCCTGGTCGTTGCCGAAACGCCGATCGAAGCATTCTCCCGTAATGTGCTCGATAGCGATAACGGCGAGAGCCGTGTGGGGCTGGTGGTCATCTTCTTCATCGCGGGGGTGGTACTCTTCATGCTGCTTCCTGCGGTGAACCTGGCCAACCTCAACATCAGTCGTACTTTGGAGCGAACCTCCGAGATCGGAGTTCGCAGAGCGTTCGGCGCCTCGTCACGCGCCATGGTCGTGCAGTTTCTCAGCGAGAATCTGATCCTGACGCTGATCGGCGCGGCGATCAGCGCCATCGCCGCGCAGGCGGTCCTGAGCTTGATCAACGACACCGGCTGGCTACCGTACTCACGCTTGTCGATCAACGCGCCGGTACTCCTCTGCGGTTTGCTGCTGGCAGTGCTGTTTGGTGTTCTCTCCGGCGTGTATCCGGCCTGGCGGATGTCGCGGCTGCACCCGGCCGAAGCGCTGCGTGGGAGGGCCGCATGATTCGGCAGATGTTCCGCTTGACCTGGAACCGCAAGGCCCGATCGATCCTGCTGCTCCTCGAGCTCTTGATCTCGTTCGTGGTGGTCTTCGTGGTTGCGGCACTTGCGGTCACCGCGGTAGCGAACTATTCACGACCGCTCGGGTTCCAATACGATGGCGTATGGGAGGTGAAGCTCTCGGAACGCCCCTCCGGCGATGCGGATGAAACGGCCCGCCAACTGCTCCGGTTGCAGCAGATGATCGGCGAACTGAAACAGACGCCTCAGATCCAGCATGTCGGCACCACCGATGTGTCCGTCTTCGGCACCAGTACCTGGATCCAGTCGGTGGAGAAAAATGGGCATCGCTTCGAGTTCGAGATCGACGCTGCGAACGACGACTTGGCGAGCACGCTCGGCATCGTGATGGTGGCTGGACGCTGGTTCAGCGCGGAGGACGACGGCAACACAGTGCCTCCCATGATTCTCTCGCGCGATTTGGCGGCGGAGATGTACCCCGGTGAAGAGGCCGTGGGGCAAGTCTACGAGGCTGGCGACGCAGAACATCCGGAGAGCTATC
>CAZAHQ010000840.1:0-1524 GCA_964484415.1 uncultured Acidobacteriota bacterium
ATCCCGACGTGATGCCCAAGCTGCGCATCAACGACGTCTACGCGCAGATCCTGAAGCGCAACCGGGGCGCCGCGGGCGGCAGCCTGTCGTCGCAGTTGCAGGAGGCGCGCTGGTTGGTCAAGAATGTCCAGCAGCGATTCGACACCATTCAGCGGGTCGCGCAAGCCATCGTCGACCGGCAGCGTGCATTCTTCACGCACGGGGCGGTGGCGATGCGGCCGCTGGTGCTGCGCGAGATCGCCGACGCCCTGGGCCTGCACGAGAGCACGGTATCGCGAGTGACCACGCAGAAGTACATGCTCACGCCGTTCGGTACCTTCGAGATGAAGTACTTCTTCGGCAGCCACGTCGCGACCGACACGGGCGGTGCCGCCTCCAGCACCGCGATCCGGGCCCTGATCAAGCAGCTCGTCACCGCGGAGGACTCCAAGACCCCCCTATCCGACAGCCGTATCGCCGAACTCCTCGGCGAGCAGGGCATCGTCGTCGCGCGCCGCACGGTCGCCAAGTACCGGGAAGCGCTGCAGATCCCGCCGGTCGCGCAGCGGAAGTCGCTGTAGTCCGGGTCCGGGGCCGATCGACGCCGACGCTCCGCTGCGCCGCCATCGCAACGTGTCGCGAGCCTTTCAGGAGCAACGAATGAATCTCTCCATCAGCGGGCACCACCTCGAAGTCACCCCTGCGCTGCGCGAATACGTCACGACCAAGCTCGAGAAGATCCGCCGGCACTTCGACCAGGTGATCGACGTGAACGTGTTCCTGTCGGTGGACAAGCTCCGGCAGAAGGCCGAGATCGCCCTGCACGTGCGGGGCAAGGACCTGTTCGCCGAGGCGATCGACGACGACCTCTACGCCGCGATCGACGCGCTGGTCGACAAGCTCGACCGGCAGGTGCTGAAGTACAAGGACAAGCGGTTCGCGCACCCCCACGAGGCGATCAAGCATCAGGTCGAATCCTGATCCTGTCCTGGACAACTCCGTCCCATCGCGTCGGTGCACCGATCGCGGAACGATCGCGGAACCCCCTCCAGGGGGTTTCCGCAACGCAAAATCCCCGATGTTCCCCGCGCGGGATTCGTGGCTATAATCGGCCGCGCTTTCGGGCCGGGCCCGGAACCAGCAGGTCTATTGCGTTGCAACAACCGGCCGTTCGCGGCTGCCGCACGATGAACCGAATCGCCAAGCTGCTGCCGGCCCGCAACGTCCTGCTCGACCTGCAGGTGTCCAGCAAGAAGCGGGCGTTCGAGCAGGCCGCCCTGCTCTTCGAGAACGAGCACGGCATCGAGCGCGGCAAGGTGTTCGACTCCCTGTTCGCGCGCGAGCGCCTCGGCTCGACGGGGCTCGGCCAGTCGGTCGCGATCCCCCACGGTCGCATCAAGGGCCTGCGCGAGGCGATCGCCGCCGTGGTCCGTGTCGCGACGCCGATCCCCTTCGACGCGCCGGACGCCCAGCCGGTGCGGCTGCTCGTCTTCCTGCTGGTGCCGGAGCATGCGACCGAGGAGCACCTCGAGATCCTGTCGGAGC
>CAZAHQ010000841.1:0-1515 GCA_964484415.1 uncultured Acidobacteriota bacterium
CGTTGCTTGGCGACGATCACCTCGGCCTTTCCGGCGAGGTCGTTTTCGATCACCTTCTGCGGGTCTTTCTCATACACCTCCGGCCTGAAGATGAACATCACGAGATCGGCGTCCTGTTCGATCGCGCCCGACTCGCGGAGATCCGACAACTGAGGCCGATGGTCCCCGGTTCGCTGCTCCGGTGCACGTGATAACTGTGAGAGTGCGATCACCGGGATCTGCAGCTCCTTGGCGATCCCTTTGAGCGACCGAGAAATCTCGCTGATCTCCTGCTGCCGGCTGTCGGTGCGGCGTTCGTACCTCATCAGTTGCAGATAGTCGACGACGAGCAAGTCCAGGCCGTGCTCGACCTTCAAGCGGCGAGCCTTGCCGCGTAGCTCCATCGGCGTGACCCCTGGAGTGTCGTCGATGAAGATGCCACACGCGGTCAGTCGCTCGAACGCATCGGTCAGTCGTTCCCACTCGGATGCGTCCAAGCGGCCAGTGCGCAACTTGTGCGCATCCAGGTGACCCTCGCCGCAGAGCAATCGAAAGAACAACTGCACAGACGACATTTCAAGGGAGAAGATCCCGACCTTGGCGCCGCCTTGCGTGGCAGCGTTCTGTGCAATGTTGAGGGCCAGCGCCGTCTTTCCCATCGAGGGCCGCCCCGCCAAGATCGCCAGATCTCCCGGCTGCAACCCGGCGGTCATTGCATCGAGTTTGCGATAACCGGTCGGAACGCCGGTGATCAGTTCGCGTTTTTCCGCAAGCTCTTCGATGCGATTCAGCCCTTCGTGCCCGACCTCTCGAATCGAGACGAAACCGGCGCGTCGTTTGGAAGAGCCCAGTTCGAACAATCGCTGTTCTGCCGAATCGAGAATCTCGGTGGCAGGCCGGCCGGCACCGGCAGCTTCCTGACGGACTTCGTCGGCGACCGTAAGCAACCTACGCAGGATCGCCCGATCTTGCACGATGCGGGCGTAGGCCGAGATGTTCGCCGTGCGCGGTAGGCCATCGATCAGCGAGGCGACATACGCAGCACCTCCAGCGCGATCGAGTTGACCCTCGCGGTCGAGTTCGGTGCGCACGGTGATTGGGTCGATCGGCTCACTGCGATTGACCAGCGCGATATACGCCTCGAAGATGCGCCGATGCGACTCGCGGTAGAAATCCTGTGCCGTGATCAGCTCGAGCGCTGAATCCAGAGCGCCGGAATCGAGCAGCACCGCCCCCAACACGGCCCGTTCAGAGACTTCGTCCCACGGCATCGTGAGTTCGCCGCGCGATGCGGAGGAAGGAGAGAGGTCTGAAGGCTCTGCACCTCGTGGGCCAATACCGAGCGACATGAGTTTCCTTTGTTGGTTAGCGACGAATGAACTGCCGGCACGTAGAATACCGCGGGTCGAGCGGAGCCGGAGAGAGAGTCGCTGCGAGACTTCGGTCTCGGAGAGGAAAGTCCGGACTCCATAGGGCAGCGCGCTGGGTAACTCCCAGGCGGGGCGACCCGACGGAAAGTGCAACAGAGAGTAGACC
>CAZAHQ010000842.1:0-1513 GCA_964484415.1 uncultured Acidobacteriota bacterium
CATCCCAGCGGTTGGACCCGCCGACAGCCGCGTCAGCCGTCAACGTCAGAAACCGCAATGCGTTGGTCTGAGCTGCACCGGAATTTACGACTACGCCATTGCCGCCGACGCCAGTCCCGGCGATGTTCACAACCTCGCTGCCAAGGTTCTGGCCGTTAACGTCAAGCGTGCCACCCGACGAAACATAGGTTGATCCGCTGGTGGAACCGAGCGCCGCAGCGCTGCTCGTTTTCAAGGTTCCAGCCGTGACGGTCACGGTGCCCGTATGCGTGTTGGTTCCCGAGAGCGTCAGCACTCCGGAGCCAACCTTCGCCAGCGACAGCGCCTGCGTACTGCCGTTCGCGAGGACTCCCGAATAGGTTGACGAAGAATTGTCGCTGCCGACCGTCAGAGTTGCCGGTGTCGAAGAGCTGTTGTTTTGAATCGTTCCAGAGCCTGACAGACTCGATACCGATAGATTCTTGCCGTTGAGACGGAGCGTACCGCCGTTCATCGTCAGCGGCCCAGCCGACAGTGCGTTCACGTTGCCGGCAACGACGATCGCGTTGGTCGAAACCCGCGTCGAACTGTAAGTCGACGCCGAAGAGGGCGTTACGTTGAACGTGCTGCTGCTTGCGCCGACGGAAAAGTATTCGAGTTCATGCGCACCGGATATCGCCGCCGTGACTGTGGCGGTGTTGCCGTTGTACGATCCGATGCGGGCATTCGCCGCGAGCGTAATGGGCCCTGACCAAGTCGCTCCTTCGAGCCGAAGTGCGCCGAGCGATCCAACTGATTCCAGCCATCCATTGCCGCTGAGGCTGATCGCTTGCGTGAAGTTGGCGCCGCCGACGCCGTAGATTTGGCCGCCGCTATTGACCGTAATGGTAGCCACCCCGAAGTTGCCCGCACCCCCTGATCGCACTCGAGCACCGGTCACGACGAACGAGCCCGTTAAGCCGCTATTGGCGCCGCTGAAGACATATTGGCCCGCGGCAGATGTCCCTGGCCCCTTCGCCTCAACCGTCCCCGCCCCCGAAAGACTGTTGGCGAAGTTCACTTCCGTGGTGTTGCCTCGATAGAGCGTAAATTGCGATCCCGAACTGACCGTGATCGCGGACGTCGGCGCTAGACCTCCTGTCGTACCGCCGTTGCCGACCTGCAGGACTCCCGCCGAGATTACCGTGGCTCCGGTGTAGGTGTTGTTGCCGGTCAAAACGACCGATCCCGTGCCGCTCTTGGTGAAGGTTGCGGCCCCGGTGAGCGCCAAGCTGGCTACGTTGGCGACGCCGCTCGGTGAATCGACGGTGATTGCCGATGTCACCGTGATGGTGTTCCCCGTCAATTCGTACGAACCCGATGTGTTGGCAAACTGAATGTGAGCGACGCTGAGGCTCGTCAGGTCGTTGTTTGCGATGCTGCGCACGCCGATGCCGGTATCGTCGAAGACCAGCGTATCTCCGGCGAGCGGCGCGACATCGCTCAGCCAGTTCGCCGGGTCAGACCAATTGTTCGTTGCGCCGCCGCCATCCCA
>CAZAHQ010000843.1:0-1510 GCA_964484415.1 uncultured Acidobacteriota bacterium
ATCCGCGGGGGATAGAGCGGAACTTATGCGCTCATTCACTTCACAGCGCCGTGCGCTAATGACAAATGCCAGATGTTTGACTGAAGGCATTGATGTCCCCGCAATCGACTGCGTCTTGTTTGCCGACCCGAAACAGAGCGTCGTCGATATCGTTCAGGCAGCGGGACGGGCCCTCCGACCGTCGCCCAAGAAGCAGTGTGGGTATGTTCTTCTTCCTTTGGTTGTTCCCGATGGAATGGACGTGGAAGCGTTCGCCGAGACGACAGCCTTTAGGCAGGTTGCGCAAACTATCACGGCGCTATCGACGCAGGACGAGCGAGTCGCCGAATACTTTCGAGTGACAGATCATGGGAAGGCCCGCTCGAGCAACATCATCCAGATCAATGGCGACGTACCAATTGGACTCAACATCGACATAGGTGCTTTTGCAACTCAGATCAACACGAGACTGTGGGAGCGGATTGGGCGAGCCAACTGGCGCCCTTTCTCTGAGGGGCGGGACTATGCGAGAAAACTCGGTCTAAAGAAGCAAGGTGACTGGCGAGCCAGGTTTGATCGTGGGTTACTGCCGCCCGATATACCAGGCTGGCCGGACAGCATGTATCGGGGATGTGGTTGGATAAGTTGGGGGGACTGGCTGGGAAGTGGACGCATCGCCACAACGCGGCGGCCCTTTCTCGATTTTCACGGCGCACGTGAATTTGCTCGCAGATTACATCTGGACTCTTCGCAGGCTTGGCGTGGGTTCTGCAAGAGCGGCATTCTTCCCAGCAACATTCCGAGCAAACCGGATGTTGTGTATCGAGATAGTGGATGGATCAGCTACGGAGACTGGCTCGGCACCGGGTTCGTCGCCTCAACGAAGAAGAGGTTTTGGTCATTTCGCAGGGCGCGGCGTTTCGTGCGTGCACTGGGTCTGCCGCGATTCGTCGAGTGGCAACAATATGTTCGTTCTGGAGAGCTGCCACCACAAATCCCCGCCTCGCCTAATACATGCTACCGAGACCAAGGTTGGAACGGTTTTCCCGACTGGCTCGGAAATGGAAACGTCGCCACCGTCAAGCGGGTCTTTCGACCGTTTCCAGAGGCTCGAGAGTTCGCACGGAAGCTAGGAATTCAGTCGAGTCGGGAGTGGCAAGCAAAGGCAGGGCGTGGCGAACTCCCAAAGGATATTCCCGCTGACCCCCGCAGGGTGTACGCCAACGATGGATGGGCCGGTTGGAAGGACTGGCTTGACACTACGATGCGTCCATTTGTTGACGCTCGCGCATTTGCGCGATCACTGAAGCTCAAGTCCTCGGAGGAGTGGAGACTAATCTGCAAGTCAGGGAAGAAGCCTGAAGATATCCCAGCGAACCCGAACACAGTCTATCGAGGCAGGGGCTGGGTAAGCATGGGCGACTGGCTAGGTACGGGGTATGTTGCCGCCTCAAAGCGGAAGCATCTGCCGTTCGCGAAGGCAAGAGCCATAGTCCGAAGGCTTGGGCTTAGGAACCTCAATGATTGGAGT
>CAZAHQ010000844.1:0-1504 GCA_964484415.1 uncultured Acidobacteriota bacterium
CGCTCACCAAGATCGATGGGATCGGAGCCGTGCTGGCGCGGCGATTGTTGGTGCAGTTCGGTTCTGTCGAGGGGGTCAGGCTGGCTTCCGATGAGGCGCTCTGCGCCGCGGTCGGTCGGGCGCGTGCCGCCAAGCTGCGCGCCGCACTCGCCGCTGACGGCACGGAGTCGCCGCCGTGAAAACGCCGCTTCCGCTCTTGGTTACCAATGGCTGGGATCCGCCGTTGAGGACGCTCAAAGCGACGCATCCCGAATTGGAGATCATTACGGTGACGGAGTTGGTGGACCTGCGCAGCGCTTCCGAGCAGATCGCACGCGCCTTGTTGTCGGGACGTCAGGTGCGCCAGCGCTTGATCGAGGCCGATGACCAGTGGCTGCTGCGCGCGATGAAGGTGGGAGGCAGTGTTTTCGCGCAAACGGTCGGGACGTTCCGGAGCAAGAGTGATGAGTGGCTCGACAACATCCTGCGAGGCGGCAGACCACTGCTGTCCAGACCGTCGGCGTCACGACTCGCGGGGTGTTTTCCCGGGACGCGTGCCGTTGTGCTGGGTGCCGGTCCATCGCTCGACCGGGTGGCGCCGGAATTACCGCGCCTGTGCTCGGGAGCGATCACGATCGCAGCCGGCTCGTCGTTGCTGCCGCTACAACGGCTCGGCATCGCACCGAACATCGCCTGCCTGATCGAGGGGCAGGATCGATCGGAGCAGTTTGCGTCGCCTGTCGATCTCTCCAGAGCGGTGATGGTGTTGGCTCAGCATGGACATCCGGCGCATTGGCAGGCGCCTGCCCGCACGCTCATTCGCGCCGATCTGTCCGAGAACGCATGGTTCACGCGCTTTGCCGGACGTGCGGCGACGCTTGCCAGCTGCGGGAATGTGGGTGCCTTTGCCGTGCTCTTGGCCGCTCACCTGGGGTGTCGCGAGATCGTGGTGGCGGGACTCGATTTCGCGCAGCAAGCCGGTGCCGATCATGCTCTGGGTGCGACCAGTCCACGCTTCGGCGAGGCGGCTGGTGAGTCACTCGAGGTCGAGGGGTTTGCGGGCGAGCCGGTCCGCTCCAGCGCATTGCTCGTGTCGTATCGCACCAACCTCGAAGGGATCGTGAATCGACTTCGCGCCCAAACGCGGGTGATCAACATCGCCGGCCGCGGTGCCGCGCGAATCACCGGCACGATCGAGACCGAAGCCTGCGACCTACCCGCCGCGACCGTCACGATCAACGGACCTGTCCCGGAGGCGATCGCCGCGCGAGTCGCCGGTGCGACGCTTCCCGTCGAAGGCACGATGCGCGAGGGGTTGGATTCGATTGCGCGTGAGTGGCGGGCGCTCTCGAATCTCGCCGATCGATTACACAACGAAAAGGCCGAGCCCTCGATCTGGCGCGCGCGTTTCGGTTCGTGGTTGGCGCGCCGCCCTGGCTCGTGGGGCGGTGTGCTTCTCGCCGGTTTTGTTCTTGACCTCAACACCGATCCTCAGACCGTCGTGCGCGAACGACTCTCCAGAGGA
>CAZAHQ010000845.1:0-1503 GCA_964484415.1 uncultured Acidobacteriota bacterium
TCAAGGGTCAAAGACGAACTCTCGGTGCGCGCGCTCCGCTGCATGCGCTAGTTCGACAGCCGGCGGGCCTACTCAAGCCCAAAGATGTCGCGAAATAGCCGATCAGTATGTGGCCAGACGAACCCTGAATAGCCACCGATCTTCTGGGACGGTGCTGAGTACACGCCCGTTCTTACGACTCGAGCCCGGTCGCGCTTTGCCGTCGGCTCTTGAAAGAGGAACTGTGAAGGGCTGTGAGGAGACCGGGCGCTAAGCACCGTGTACTGTTCGACAGCGAGTTGTGTGGGAATCGTTTCACCAACCCAGTCAAGTAGTTCACACACCGCATCACGACCACCACGATCCTCGTGGTGACCGACAACCCTGAGGAGGACCCATCGCCCCGAGACAAGTTGAAATCCGATGAGCTCACCCGTTTCCCAATCATTCGCCGCCTTCGCAAGCCGCGCCACGCGCTTCGGGGCGGGCGGCGGTAGCCGTAGTTGAGCGCTCAGCTTGAAAAGGACCTTCTCTCTCTTCTTGCGGTCGGAGGGAGTTTCCCAGCGTGCAAGATCGTCGCCGGAGTCGATTGCGCGAATTGCCTCCCGCCGAACCTGATCGTCCAGGCGGCCAAGGCGCCAACCGATGTCGGCGAGTGCAAGCCAGAACACCGTAGCCTGGTGGCAGTCATCAAGCGATTCGGCGTACTCAGACTTGAGACGGTCGACGACTTCACTTGCCGAGAGGCCCTCGCCGATAAGCTCCCGGAACTCGTCACGTAGGTCCGCGGCGAGGTCGTCAGAGTAAAGTGCTGTTCCCCAGGTGCCCATTTCGGTATCGGTGGCGAGAGGCTGTCGAACGTCAAGCATCAGCGGGCGCGCGCGACGGCGTCAAGGGGAAACGGAACGATCTCGCTGCGCGCGCTCCGCTGCATGCGCTAGTTCGGCGGCCATTGTCACCGCGGTCGTTTCGATCGGCATCGATGTGGCGGCGAAGCGATCAGATGAAGCTTCATGCTCTTCTTGTTCACCCGTCCGCCGCGTTGCCGGGCGATCAGGCCGTTGCCTCGCAATGCAGTCACTTCCACACAGCAAGTGCCCAAGCCAGTTCTTCGTATGTCGGAAAGTCGATGACGCAAGTTGCCACCGTACCGGTTGCACACATGATGCCACGAACGCGCCACGCCCCGCCTTCCATGAAGGCCTCCGCATCACCTTGGACAGACTCCCCGACGTGGGCGAAGCGTTCGCCTGTTCCGAAATTCCTAGAAGCGGTTGCTCGAAGCTGGGCGGCGGGAACGCTTGCATCCGGCCCGCCGACCCGCAGAGAGCCGACATACACGACTCGTCGGCCATCCACTGCCTGTACCGAATCGCCGTTGTCGATCACCTCGAACTCGGATCCCACGACGAACGTCCATTCGCCTGTCGCCGCCACCTTTGTATTGTCACTTGCCATGGGCTATTGGCCGCCGAACGTCAAGCATCAGCGGGCGCGCGCGACGGCGTCAAGGGTAAACGGAAC